>JAYUBZ010000255.1:0-14499 GCA_043740595.1 Gammaproteobacteria bacterium | reverse complement strand
CCCAAACTCTTGTTCCGCCAATACGAGCTACCCAACGTTACGGGGACACTACGCATTGTTTCCCTGCGACGGCCATCCTGTCGTGTTAATAGCAATCCGTGTGCCACTGTAATTAAATTAATATAAACAATAATTTATGAGTAAAATGGATTTTACTGGGAGGAATTTACCTGTGGACGTGCACTGTTATAGATCATGCATGATCCATAACAGTGCACGTCCTGGGCACCTCTGTGGGTGGCCAAAACGTCCGTTCAGAAACTTCCGGTAGCGTTAGGACAGGCCCTTGCGGGGAGGGCATAAAAATAGGAAATGCGGGGGACACCAACTGCTGTGATGTAAACCGCCGTGCCCAACCCGTCCCTGGGCAGGCGCGAACAGAGATCAAAACCGATATTTACCCGACAGAAAGAGGGTAGCGTCATTCAGGTTGCTGGAGGGGGTTTGGGTGGTGTCGGTCACGGACAAGGACGCCTCCAAATCATTGAACATCTTGCTCACCCGGATGCCGAAGTCCGTGTAGTCCCCGCCCAGGCTCACCGATTTGATGAAGTAGTGGCCCACGTGCAGGTCCAGTATGACCCCGCTGCCCAAATCATAATTCACCCCGCCCTCGGCGTAAGTATCTTTGTGATCGAAATCATGGGCCAGATTAAATGCGAGGGGCCCAAACTTGAGCCCCCCATACGTCTCCCAGAAGAAATCCCGCTTTTGACCGGGAAAGACAAAGGCGTTGGTGTAGGCCCTGGCCCCCACATCAAATCCCAGGCCGTTGGTGGACTGATAGGTAAAACCGCCGTAGCCATCAGCCCGAACCTTGGTGCGGGTGTTAGGGATGTCCTGTGTGGTGGCCCAGGCACCCACATAAAGACCACCGGGGTGCTGGTAGTCTACGCCACCCTGGAGGGCCGGATGGTTATCGCTTTGTGAAATACCACGAAAGACATAGTTGCTTGTGATCGCCGCATTGTAGTGGGTGCCCTCCTGCGCCTGCGCGTTCAGCACACCACAAAAAATAAGTCCGCAGCCCAATAGGGCGGGTCGCAATGTGTACATGTATCTCCTTCCGATCCGTCAAGACGGCTCGCTACGAGGTGAGTGAAAACCAACAACGGCGCGCCTGATTCTAAGGGATACGTGAGACAAAAAGTACCCCGGCGGTTCCGCCGAAACTGACGCTACACGCCGCCCGTCTGGTCAGCGCAACGTCATTGCGGCAGAATCCCACCTCAGACACCGCCGCTCACCCTGGGACACTCCATGATTGACACCAAGACCCTCGACCAAATCGTCAACACACTACGAAGTGCACTGCCGGCGAACCTCACCCAGGACGTGGAGAAAAATTTGCGTGCCGCCCTGCAGTCAGCCTTTGGGCGGTTGGATCTCGTGACGCGCGAAGAGTTTGACGTGCAATCCGCAGTACTCTCCCGCACCCGTGCAAAATTAGAGGTGCTGGAAAAGCAGGTAGCAGCACTGGAAAACACCTTGCTTAAAAAATAGACTGGTTCACACTGCGGTGAAACCCATGGAAAGGAAGCCATGTCCCTTGCCGTTGTTCATTGCCGTGCCCAATACGGTGTCGATGCGCCGGAAGTCACCGTTGAGGTGCACCTGGCGAATGGCCTGCCCGCCCTCTCCATCGTCGGCTTGGCAGAAACCGCCGTGCGCGAAAGTAAGGACAGGGTGCGCGGCGCCCTGCTCAACGCGCGCTTCGAATTTCCCGCGCGCCGCATTACCATCAACCTCGCCCCCGCGGACCTGCCCAAAGACGGTGGCCGTTTCGATCTGCCCATCGCCATCGGCATCCTCGCCGCTTCGGGCCAAATCCCCAACCAAGACCTGGACCGTTACGAGTTTGCGGGCGAGCTCGCGCTGACCGGGGCACTACGGCCCATCCGCGGCGCTCTATCCGTGGCCTTGCGGGCCGGGCAATCTCAACGCAGCGTGATCCTACCCTGGAGCAATGCGGCAGAGGCCTCTCTGGCTACGGGTGTGCAGGTATTAGGTGCCCACCACTTGCTGGAGGTTACCGCGCATCTCACTGGCAGCCAGTCCTTGGCCGTGCATGTCAGGGAAGACACCCCGCCACCCAAACAGTCACTGCCCGACCTGGGTGAAGTGCGCGGCCAGCACCACGCCAAACGCGCCCTGGAGATTGCCGCCGCCGGGGCACATAGCCTGCTGCTCATGGGCCCACCGGGCAGCGGCAAGACCATGCTCGCCAGTCGTCTACCCGGCATACTGCCGGCCATGAGCGACACCGAGGCCTTGGAGACGGCATCGATACTCTCCATCAGTCACCAGGGATTTCATTTAGCGCAGTGGAAGCTGCGACCGTTTCGCACCCCGCACCATACCGCCTCCGGTGTAGCGCTGGTGGGAGGCGGCAGTCGACCCATGCCCGGCGAAATCTCCCTTGCTCACAACGGCGTGCTGTTTCTCGACGAGCTGCCGGAGTTCGACCGGCGCGTGCTGGAGGTGCTGCGCGAACCCATGGAGTCCGGCACCATCACCATCTCCCGCGCCGCGCGCCAAGCGGAGTTCCCTGCGCGCTTTCAGCTGGTGGCCGCCATGAACCCGTGCCCCTGTGGCCACCTGGGCAACACTGGCGGCGGTTGCCGCTGCACGACGGAACAGGTACACCACTATCGCGCACGCATCTCCGGTCCTCTGCTGGATCGAATTGATATGCACATTCAGGTCCCAAAAGTAGCACGCGAATTGTTGTTGAGAAAATCTGACGGTGGTGCGGAATCTTCCAGCAAGGTCCAACAGCGTGTGCAAACGGCGCGGGACCGACAACAACAACGCAACGCCTGCGCCAACGGCCAACTCACCCCCGGTCAACTCGAAAGCGTTTGCCAGCTGCGGGAGCCGGATGTGAAATTTCTCGAACTGGCCATGGAGCGGCTCAATCTCAGCGCCCGCGGTGTGCACCGCATCCTCAAAGTGGCGCGCACCATTGCCGACCTGGCCGCCAGCGATGCCATCGAATCATCGCACCTGGCCGAGGCCATCCAATATCGGTCCCTGGATCGCACCAACCGCTCATAGTTAACCGGTCGGCGCCAAAAACAGGCACAAAAAAAGCGGCCTTGCGGCCGCTTTTTGTTTTACAGGCTTTGAGGTGGCTTACTTGGCCTT
Source organism: Gammaproteobacteria bacterium (assembly GCA_043740595.1). GTDB lineage: Bacteria > Pseudomonadota > Gammaproteobacteria > Acidiferrobacterales > UBA6901 > JANNJF01. The sequence goes on along the minus strand of JAYUBZ010000255.1, from coordinate 11,352 downwards.
CCCAACCATATAGTCCACCGCCGCCTTCACATCGGCGTCGGGCAAACCGGTGTTGCCGCCCTTGGCGGGCATCATGCCGGCTTTACCCTGGAAGCCCTTAAGGGCATGGGTATGGAGGGTATCCAAGCCTTGAGCAATCCGCGGGGCCCAGGCGGCCTTGTCACCGAACTTCGGCGCACCGGCAATACCGGCGCCATGGCACACGCTGCAGGTGCCGTCGTACGTGGCCTTGCCTTTGTCCGCACCCGCCGCATTGGCGGTGGGGATCAGGGTGTCCATCACTGCGTTGCTGCTGACAGTGATTTCACCTACCGGCTTGATACGTTCGGCCACAGCGGCGTCGTTCTGCGCGACCGTCTTGTCTTTCTTCAGGTTGGAGGCACTGACCACCATCTGGGCGAGGATGAAGATAACCACCGTCAGCGCCGCGAGGGCGGCAACGAGGCCGGAAAAAGTCTTTACAAAATTACGGTCAGTCATGTTTTCTTCCTTTCAATTGCAAACATATATCCGCTCGTCACACAGCACGAGCACCAAGATTTCGCGGCGGATTCTAACCGCAAACTCAAAAAAAATCACTGTCCCGCATCAAGCCATGGACCTGCCCGCCCGAGGCGGTTATGCTTGTCCGCCTGCGCCCTTAGCTCAGCTGGATAGAGCGTTGGATTCCGATTCCAAAGGTCAGAGGTTCGAATCCTCTAGGGCGCGCCACTCTTGTCCAGATCACCCCGACACGCTATCAGGCATAACCCTTAAATTTTTACAGGGATTAGGGGCGTTACGCCGTATGCGCGAGCCGCCGCACCATGCTTGCACAAACCATGCCCAGACCCCACGAGCGAGATATGGGTAAGCCAGTAGAGTTACAAAACTGACCTTATTTAGTGCTTGAGGAGGGGTGTTTTTTGCGCTCCTTGATGGCCTTAGCCACTAAAAAATCCAATATCTTCACCACTTCGTCCTGACCGTGGGCCAAGGCTGGGCTGGTGATATACCGCCCATCCACTACCAGGGTCGGCACCGAGGTAATGCTATAGAGCGTTTGCAGTTCTGACACGCGTTTCAGACTGTTTTCCATGCTGAACGAGTGATAGGCGTCAGAAAAGCGTTTTTCGTCTAGACCCTGCTCCACCGCGAAGGCCGTAAGGCTAGCTTCAGTATCCAGGGGGCGATTTTGTTCATGGATGGCCTTGAACATAGCCGCGTCCAGCTTGTGGGTCACGCCCAGGGCCTGAAACGCGAAGTAAGCCCGCGCTTGCACCACCCAGGTGTCACGGAAGATCGCCGGCGTGCGCACAAATTCCACCTTCGGCGACAGCGTTTTACGCCAGCGGTTCAACACCGGCTCAAGGTGGTAGCAGTGGGGGCAGCTATACCAGAAGAACTCACGCACCTCGATCTTGGCGCCAGTATCCACCGGTTGTGGGCTCACCTCGACGTATTCAACGCCCTCGGTGTATTCGGCCCATCCCGTCAGCGGCACGAGCATAAGACTAAACAGTAGGCAGGCCAGGGCCATTCTTTGCGTCTTCACCTTGATCTTTCTCCTCATCATCGTTGGCAGGTGGGTTAGAAAACACCTCGGGAGGGCTAGTCAGTAACAGGCCCCAGAGGGTTTCCGGTATTCTAATATATACTCGTGCTTTTGTTCTCGGGATTCATAACCATGACCAAATCCAAAATCGAACTGACCCAATTCCTCAACCAGCAGTATCTCTGCCAATCCCTCACGGTACGTGAGATCGAAACCCTGCTCGAGTTCACGGAGCTGGCGGAATACAAAAAAACCGACGTCATTGCCAACGTTGGCGAGGTCGGCGAGGCCCTCTACTTCGTTATAAAAGGCGAAGCCGCCCTTTATTATGAAGACCACGGCGCCGACCACGAGGTTGGGCGGGTGAACGAAGGCGAGCTCATGGGCGAAATGTCCTTCTTCGACCGCAAACCGCGCTCGGCGCGGATACGCGCCACCGCCGACAATACCCAGGTATTGGTGCTATCCCGCGCCAAATACAAGCGCCTGCGGGTCGAACATCCCTATATTGCCGTGAACTTGCTCGAGCATGCCATCATCAGCCTGGATCATCTGTTCCGCAGTTTATCGAGCGATGTAGCCAAATTCTCCCATTACATCTACGGCAGCGGAAAGAAATAATAGTTCACTCCCACGCCTATCCTGGCCCCGCCGCCCAGGGCGGCACCAGGGTGTGGGGCACCCCCAGGTGATCGAGGACACGGGCCACGACAAAGTCCACCAGGTCATCCACACACGTGGGCCGATGATAGAACCCGGGGTTAGCCGGTAGGATCACTACCCCCAGACGCGCCAGTTTCAACATGTTCTCCAGGTGGATGGCGGACAGCGGCATCTCCCGCGGCACAAGGATAAGCTTGCCCTGCTCCTTAATAACCACGTCCGCGGCGCGCTCGATCAGGTTATCGCTGGCGCCATTGGCGATGGCCGACAGGGCGCCGCTGGTACAGGGGCACACCACCATGCGGGCGGGTGCGCCGGAGCCACTGGCGGGGGCTGAAAACCACTCGTCACGGGACAGGACCGTGAGCAACCCCGGCTCCACTCCGTAGTGTGCATTGAAAAAGGCCTCCATCTCCGCCGGGCGCCCAGGCAACTTCAGATCGGTTTCGTGGGCCAGTACCACCTGGCCCGCCGCGGACACCATCAGATAGACGCGTCGGCCGGCCTTGAGTAAGTACTCCAGCAAACGCAGGCCATAGGGCGCGCCGGACGCGCCGGTCATGGCCAGGGTGATAGCGTCGTGGTTCATGCGCGCCGAGCCGCCCGTTCAGCCAGTCGCGCCAACAGCTTGGCGTGGATGCCATCAAAACCCCCATTGCTCATAATCAGCACCTGATCGCCGGCCTGCAGCTCGCGCCCCAGTGCCTCCACAATGACGTCCACCGTGTGATAGGAACGGCCGCGACCACCGAGGCCCGCCAACACCTCACCCATGTCCCACTTGAGATCGACGGGTTGCAGCAACAGCACCGCGTCGGCCGCTTGCAGGGCCGGCGCCAGCTGGGTGCGGTACACGCCGAGGCGCATGGTGTGTGAGCGCGCCTCAAGCACCGCCACCACGCGCCGGTCACCGACGCGTGCGCGCAAGGCATCGAGTGTTACTGCAATGGCCGTGGGGTGGTGGGCAAAGTCATCGTACACCGTCACGCCGTCCACCGTGCCGCGCATTTCCAGCCGGCGCTTTACGTTGCGGAAGGTGGTCAGTGCCTCGATGCCCACTTTCGCAGGTACCCCCGCGTGACGCGCGGCGGCGATGGCCGCCAGGGCATTCAGCACATTGTGTCTGCCAATAAGATCCCAGACCACCTCGCCCTGGAGTGTCTGACGGAAGTACACGCGGAAACGACTGCCGTCGGCCTGGACCGGCTCCACATGCCAACCGTCCACATCGCCAAAGTGTTCCACGGGGGTCCAGCACCCCTGCTCCAGCACCTCCGCAAGATGGGCGTCGGCGCTGTTCACCACCAGCAACCCGGACTGCGGCACCGTCCGCACCAGGTGGTGAAACTGGCGTTTGATTGCCGCAATGTCCGGGAAGATATCCGCGTGGTCGTATTCGAGATTATTCAGCAAGGCGGTGCGCGGACGGTAGTGCACGAACTTGGAACGCTTGTCGAAAAAAGCCGTGTCGTATTCGTCCGCCTCGATAACGAAGAACGGCGCGTCGCCGAGGCGCGCCGACACAGCGAAATTTTCCGGCACCCCACCCACGAGAAAACCGGGCTTCAGATTGGCGTACTCCAGTATCCACGCCAGCATGCCGGTGGTGGTGGTTTTGCCGTGGGTACCCGCCACCGCCAGCACCCAGCGATCCGCCAGCACCTGTTCGGCTACCCACTGGGCGCCGGAGGTGTAGCGCAGTCCTTGGTCGAGCACCGCCTCCACCGCGGCGTTACCCCGTGACAAGGCGTTGCCGATGATCACCAGGTCCGGCGTCGGAACGAGGTGCGCGGGATCGTAGCCCTCCATCAAGGTAATGCCCTGGGATTCGAGCTGCGTGCTCATGGGAGGATAGACCTTGGCGTCCGACCCGGTCACCCGGTGTCCGAGCTCGCGTGCCAGCAACGCAACGCCGCCCATGAAGGTGCCACCAATGCCGAGTATATGGATGTGCATCAGGCGGGTACCGGCGCTGAAAAAATCAGGATGAGCATCATCTCCAGCATACCCACGGCCACGAGTGCGAAAAAGCTAACGAGGGCGCTCAGACCGAACGTCAGATCAGTGGCGTGTCGCATAACCTGGGCCATGACCAGCAAGTACCAGATGTCGGCCGCGGACGCGAACCACAATTCCCAGCCGATGGGCGTTGCAGCCCCTTGATGGAAGGCCTCGAGGGCGTGCTTGCCCGCCTCGGCCAGCTGCGGCAGTACCGGCAGTATCATCAGGCTGAATACTGTATTCATGGCGTACAACGCTACGATGGACTGCAGCCAGCGTTCCGGGCGACCGCGCATTTTCAGTATTGTCCACACGACAGCGCCGAAGATGATTGCCTGTACGATGACAAGGAACAGACTGCCGACACCAGGTCCCTCGACACGCACGATGCGGGCATAGCCCGTTACCACGGTGGCCAGTGCGGTCAGCCAAAGTAAATTCCTGGACGCGGGCAAATCCTGGGGGCGCCCGCGCAACAGGCAAATATCAAAAATAATTTTCAGTATGGGCATTGCCGTCAGTCTACACCAGAAAACAGTTCGCTCGCCCGGACCCTTCACCGCTCGTGCGCCTTGGTGTCGCAGCGTCACCTTAGTTCTGGGTATAACACAGCACATGCTACCCTTGCGTCTGCGTGTCCAGACTCCATCATAGCAATGGCCTACCTGGTTACCAAATCACCTCGCGCATCATACCCTACGCTGGCACCGACGTTTTTCGGTTGCTCCGCACCAATCTGGTAGACTAATGGCATGCCGACACACTACATTGCCACTGCCGACGAACTTATCGCACTCTGTCTCCAACTGCGGCAGGCACCGTGGATCGCCCTCGACACCGAATTCATGCGTGAGCGTACCTACTACGCCAAGCTGTGCCTGGTGCAGATCGCCACACCCGACATCATCGCCTGTGTCGATCCCCTGGCGCTGGACGACCTCACGCCACTACTCGATCTTATCTACAACCCACAGGTGCTGAAGGTGCTCCACTCGGCGCGCCAGGACCTGGAGGTCTTTTTCGACCTCCGGGGCGCGCCACCCGCGCCGGTGTTTGATACCCAGATTGCGGCGGCGTTTCTGGGACTTGACGAACAGATTGGTTATGCAGCGCTGGTGGAGGCGGTCACCGGGATAAAACTGGACAAGGCCCACACCCGCGCCAACTGGGCTGCACGTCCGTTGTCACCGGAACAGATAGTCTATGCGGAAGACGACGTGCGTTATCTGCGCGATGTCTATCTGCACCTCCAGCTACGCCTGGCGGAAACCGGCCGGCAGGCATGGCTGGAGGATGAATTCACCCAGCTCGTGGACACGACCCTCTACCAGAACGATCCATCCCTCGCCTGGCGACGCATCAAACATGGCCACCAGCTCAGCCCCAAGGCCCAGAATGTATTACAGGCACTCTGTGATTGGCGCGAACGCATGGCGCAGACCCACAACCTGCCGCGCAGTTGGGTGTTGCGCGATGCAGTGATGCTCGATATCGCGCGGCATGCGCCGCAAACCCACGAACAACTCAGCGCCATCCGCGACATGGATGAAAAAACCGCAATGCGCTGGTCCACCGGGATCCTGGAAATTGTCAGCCTGCACAACCTGCCGGCGATGCAACCGCTATGGTCGCCACCTGCCCCCCTGTCCCCGGAGCAAACCCAGTTGTGCCGAGACATGGCCAAGCTACTCGACACCACCGCGCGCCAACACCAACTTAGCCCTATCGCCCTCGGTACACGGCGCGACCTGCAACGCCTGGTGCTGGGATGCAAAGACGTTCCACAGCTGCACGGTTGGCGTTACGAGATTATCGGTCGCCCACTGCTCAGCCTTCTGGAACACCACGCGCTGCCGGTTGTGGATACTTAGGCGGGTTTGTTAAAAACAAATTCCTGGGCACAACGTCAGTCCGCAACGAGTTGTAAAAGTCCACGGGAGGACTTCTGCAAAAAATTGCAAACTATATAAACCCCGGCGCCTCCCTATCCGTCCGACGCCCCCGCTACTGCGTCAATGGCTTTTATCCGCAACTGCTAGAATAATGCGGCATGTGGAAAAACACCGATGTTTATCCCCTGTTATTACTCGCTGTTTTCAGCGCGGTGGTGTTTGTAATGGTGCACGCCGGTCAAAACCGTGCCATCGACACCTGCGTCAACGGTGACATCGCAGCGCGCAACCAAGCGATTATTCCAGCACCACTCGTCGATACTTATCTGGACGCCCGCCGGATGCAGTTCGGTCTGGGATCGATCGCCATCGGCGATTGGCAGAGCCTCGGAGATGGCATGGTGGCCGGCGGCCAGGCTTGGTTGCGCACCACGTCGCATGCCTCGCCAAAATATTACGCCCTCGTGGCCAATCGATATTTCCAAACCCAGTTTCTGGTTTACGTGCCCACCGGCGTACGCCCTGCCGACACCTTGCAGATCGAGCCAGGCACCAGCGTCGCGCAGCTGTGGCAAATATTGTCTGAACGTTTTCCCGAGGGCGTGATACTGGAAGGTTATGCCCACCTGCGCCCACTGCACACCATCGCCATCGCGCAACCGGCCATCGACGGCAAGGCCCTCGGTGGCAACACACCTTACTATTACACTCAGCCCATGGAATCGCAGCAGGATGCCTGGATCTACGCGGTTGGCTACCTACACGACCCCCGCCTTGGGTCGCGGCGGCAGACCGCGGAAACCCGCTTGCTCTTCTCAGCGTCGCCACTTGCCGATGGTCTGACCTATGCCCTGATATTGCGCCGGCCGCCACTCGACTCGGCCAAGCCCCCCACATTGGACAACAGTGTCAATGTCGGACAACTCATGGGGACCTCGGAGTTCATCGAGGGTCAGTTTCGCTTATACCCGATCCATCGGATTGCGGGCTGTGTGGACGCGCAGGTACACCAGTAGCGAGGAAAGTGCGCAGGGTAAAGATGCCGCACTGCGCGCGACAGCGCTCCTAACGGCATGACTACTGCGCAGTGACCGACGATGCATCCACCGTGGACGACACCCATGGCAGCAGTACGTAAAGCCGCCCGGCTTGTTTCATCTCTCCCGCCAGACGTTCAGCCTCGTCTCCGCGGCCGAAGAAAACATCCGCGCGCACCTGACCTTTGATCGCGCCGCCGGTGTCCTGGGCCTGCATCAAGCGCTGGTACGGCTGGGTGCCTCCAGGCAGCGTGGTATCGAGCCACACGGGCGTGCCGAGGGGAATCATGCTGGCGTCCACCGCGATGGATCGCTGCGGCACCAGCGGGACGTTCAGGGAGCCGATGGGTCCGTCGAGGGATGCATCACGCAGCGCGAAGAAGATATAGCTAGGATTGCGGTTGAGCACGCCTTCCGCCTCGTTCGGGTGGTTACGCAGCCAGTCGCGGATGCTGTAGAGCGTCACCTCCCCCGGCTTGAGCGCCCCCATCTCCACCAACCGCCGGCCGATGGGAAAATACGGATGACCGTTCTGGTCCGCATAACCCACCGCCAACACCGAACCGTCCGGCAGCGTCACGCGTCCCGATCCCTGCACCTGCAGCATAAACAACGCCACTGCGTCGTCCACCCACAGCAATTCCTGGCCGGCGAGAAGTTGGTCACCCGCGGTGATTTCCGCGCGGCTGAAATACGGCACGACGCGATTGCCCTGTAACCGGCCGCGCACCGGCTTGCCCTGAAGCTCGGGATACAAGGACCCCAGGTCCACGGTCAGCAGATTATCCGGACGGCGATACAGGGGATAGCGAAAGCGTTCAGTGCGCGTCAGGCTGCCCTGCAACAGCGGCTCGTAGTAACCGGTAATCAACCCCTCCGGCTCGCCACCCTCACCGAACAGGGGGTGGGGGCGAAAATGGCGTTCGAAAAAGGCGCGCGCGCTGGCGTCATCCGGGGTATACATCCAGTCTGCATCCAGACAGAGTTCGCGCCAGGCGGCGTCACGCCCGCGGATTTTGCTGCAACTGCGCAACAGGGCTGGCCAGGCCTCGGCGAGACGATCAACCTGCCAACCAGGGAGTTTGTCCCAGGAAATTGCTGCACCCACGCCGGCGGGCTGTGGCGGCCAGCCCGCGCACGATGTCAGTGACACAACACCCGCCAACAGCACTGCCCAGCCTATGCCTCTGAATTTCTCCACCACGATTAAATCATCACCTTGAAGTTGCTGCATTGAGAAGACAACCCGCGTGCGGGACACCGGCCCGCTAGGCGTTTCTACCACGCGATCCGGCATGATGCCAGCAGCGTCGACCGACCGTCCTGCCCGCAGACTTTGCACCGCGCGCGCGGATCGCGTAAAATTTAACCATAGACTCCACGAAAGGTTGCCTTATGCAGATCGCCAAAAACAAGGTCGTCGTCATCAACTACGTCTTGACCGATGATTCCGATACCGTCATCGACAGTTCCGAGGGCGGCGAACCCATGGCCTATCTGCATGGTGCCAACAATATCATTCCTGGCCTGGAGAACGCCCTCACCGGCAAGGTCGCTGGGGACAAGCTCAAGGTCACCGTGCCGCCGGAAGAGGCCTATGGTCAGCGCGAAGCGGACATGGTCCAGCTGATTCCGCGCGAACGCTTCGAACCGGGCGTGGAGATCGAGGTGGGCATGCAATTCCAGACGCCGACGGAAGACGGCGTCAGTGTCGTCACGATCACCAAGGTGGAGAACGATCAAGTGACCATCGACGCCAACCATCCCCTCGCCGGCGTCACGCTGTTGTTCGGTGTAGAAGTCATGGAAGTGCGCGATGCGAGCGCGGAAGAACTGAGCCACGGCCACGTGCATGGCGCCGGCGGCCACCACCACTAACGCCACCCAACGCACCAACTACTCTAAGTAAGGACGCTATGACTACCGCCTACTGGTGTATTCTGATTGCCGCTTTACTCCCCTATGGCTGGGTGATTGCCGCCAAGCTCGCGCCTGGCTATGACAATGCGGCGCCGCGTGCCTACCTCGCCAAGCTCAGTGGTTGGCGTCAACGGGCCTCCTGGGCGCAACTCAACGCCTTCGAGGCGCTGCCGCCGTTTGCGGCGGCGGTTATTATCGCGCAACAACTCAACGCACCCCAGGCGCGTGTTGACCTGCTGGCACTGGGCTTTATCGGATTTCGCCTGGCCCACGGTATTGCCTATATCGGCGATTGGGCAACACTGCGCTCGCTCGTCTGGGCCGGTGGCATGGGCTGTGTCATTGGGCTATTTGTCATCGCGGCCTGACATCGCGCCCTGTAGCCATCCACACGGTGGTGGCATCCACCGCCTTCAGGCGTCCGTAGCCCCACCCTCGCTGGGGGCGTACTCACCTTCATACGGCTCGGCGTAGCCACACTCCTTCTGCGGACAGACCTTTTCCGTTCCGCGCCGCTTGGTCACCTTGATGCTGGTGATCGGCCAGCCGCATTGCGGACACGGCTCGGGGATGGGCAGGTTCCACACCGCATACTTGCAGTCGGGATAGCGCGCGCAGGAATAGAATATCTTGCCATAGCGCGACTTGCGTTTGAGCATGCTCGCCTGTTTGCACTCGGGACATTGCACGCCGGTGTCGGCGGGCTTTTCCAGCGGCTCCATGTGTTTACAGTTGGGATAGTTGCTGCAACCGATGAACTTGCCATAACGGCCGCGTTTGATCACCAACGCCGATTCGCACTTGGGACAGCTGCGGCCCTCCACGATCTGCGGCTCGTTGGAGGCACCGACCTCGTCGTCCACGTTGCGCGTGTAGTCGCACTCGGGATAACCGGTGCAACCGATAAAATAGCCGTTGCGCCCGAGGCGTTTGGATAATTTCTTCGCGCACTTGGGGCAATCCTCCTCCATCATCTCGATGCCCGGCCGGTCGACGTCCTCTTTATCCACCACCTGCTGATGGAACTCGGTCCAGAATTCCTTCAACAGCGGGCGCCACTCGCGCTCGCCACGCGATACCGCGTCCAGGTCGTCCTCCAGGCGCGCGGTGAAATCGTAATCCACGTACTTGTGAAAATGTTCCGACAGAAACTTGTTCACCACCCGTCCCACATCGGTGGGTTGAAACCGACGTTTATCCAGGGTGACGTACTCACGCGTCTCGAGGGTGGAGATAATCGCGGCATAGGTGGACGGACGACCGATGCCATAGGCCTCCAGCGTCTTGACCAGGCTTGCTTCCGAGTAGCGCGGCGGCGGCTCGGTAAAGTGCTGCTCCTTGCGGATACCGCGCAAGTCCACGTATTCGCCTTTGAGCATGACCGGCAACAGGGACTCGTCTTCTTCTTCCGGCTTCTTTTCGTCGGTGCCTTCCTGGTACACCGCCATAAAACCAGGTTTGACCAGGGTGGACCCGGTAGCGCGCGAGATATTGCCCGAGCCGGCCTCGAGGTCGACCGCCACGGTATCCAATACCGCATGCACCATCTGGCAGGACACGGTGCGTTTCCAGATCAGCTCATACAGCTTGAACTGCTCCGGCGTGAGGCGCTCCTTCATCTGCTCGGGGATACGCTCCGCCGAGGTCGGACGTACCGCTTCGTGCGCTTCCTGCGCGTTCTTGGACTTGGTTTTGTAGACGTGCGGCGTCTCCGGCAGGTTGTCGTCGCCGAAGCGCTTGGCGATGAGCTCGCGGATCTCGTTTATCGCCTCCGCCGCCAGGTTGACCGAATCGGTGCGCATGTAGGTAATCAGACCAACCGTCTCGCCGCCGATGTCCACACCTTCGTACAACTGTTGCGCCGTGCGCATGGTGCGTTGCGCAGTGAACCCCAACTTGCGCGACGCCTCCTGCTGCAGGGTGGACGTGGTGAACGGCGGCGACGGGTTGCGCTTGCGCTGCTTCTTCTCCACCGACGTGACGAGGTAGCGGCCCTGGGCCTGCTTGAGCATTTCCGCCTCGATTTCCGCGGCGCGGTTTTCATCGACGACGGAAAACTGCTCGAGTTTTTCGCCCTGGAAATAACTCAGCTTGGAAACGAAGTTCTGCCCCTTGGTAGTCAGGTCGGATTCGATGGTCCAGTACTCACGCGCCTGGAAGCGCTCGATCTCCTCCTCGCGCTCGACGATCAGACGCAATGCCGGACTCTGCACACGCCCGGCGGACAGCCCGCGACGCACTTTTTTCCACAGCAAGGGCGATAGATTAAATCCCACCAGATAGTCGAGGGCGCGCCGCGCCTGCT
>JAYUBZ010000254.1:0-3875 GCA_043740595.1 Gammaproteobacteria bacterium | reverse complement strand
TCCTGCAGCACACCGTTCTCCACCACGGCGACACGCGTCTCCTGTGGCGTTACGTTAATCAGAATTTCCTCACTCACCGCTGGTCTATCCCTGTTTCTCTAAGAATCTGTGTCAGCTCGAACAGCGGCAGGCCCATCACGCCGGAATAACTGCCGTCGAGATGGGCGATGAATCCGGCGGCCCGGCCTTGTATGCCGTACCCGCCGGCCTTGTCCGCCGGCTCACCGCTGTCCCAATAGCGTTCTATCTGTGCGTTGCTCAACGGACCGAAGGTCACGCGGCTGACGCTGAGTGCGGTATGTCGCGTGCCGGCCTGCAACAGGCACAGGGCCGTCATGACCTCGTGGGTGCGCCCCGCCAGGCGGCGTAACAGTACCATTCCTGCGGCGCGATCCGCCGGCTTGCCCAGCACCTCAGCGTCGAGCACCACCTCGGTATCGGCGGCGAGTATCGGCAACCCCTCTGCCCCCATGGCGGCCGCCAGTCGCTCCCCCGCCAAGGCCTTGTCACAAGCCACCCGCTGTACGTAATCCCGCGGCGACTCGGATGCCTGTCGTTGTTCCGGCACATCCGGGCGCACCACCTGGAATGTCAAACCGATCTGACGCAGCAAGTCCTGCCGTCGTGGACTGGCAGAGGCCAGCAGTAACTGGATCGGTGGATTCACGTTGGCGCTTGGTGTTCCACTAACATTGCGTCTACCGATGATACGGCAAATGATTCAAAATACTCCATGCCCGATACAGCTGCTCCGCCAATATCACCCGCACCAGTGGGTGCGGGAGCGTCAGCGCCGACAGCGACCAGACCTCATGCGCCTGCTCCAGGCAGGCACTCGCCAGACCCTCGGGTCCGCCGATGAGAAAAGCGCTGTCGCGGCCCTCGCCCATCCAGCCCTGCAGGGCAGCGGCCAACTGTTCCGTGGTGCGTGTCTGCCCGACGCGCTCCAGGGCGATCACACGACTGCCTGCGGGTATCGCCGCCAGGCAACGCGCGCCTTCGTCCTTCTGTATCTGTCCGAGATCCGCGCCCTTGGTGCGTTTGCCGGCGGCAATTTCCCGCAACACCAGGCGGCAGGAACCGCGCACACGTTGGGCATACTCATCATAACCCTGTGTGACCCAGGCGGGCATGCGTGTACCGACGGCAATGAGGTGAATCTGCATGCTTGTCCTGTATTGAAGCTAACGTATCAACTTCCTTCAGACACCGGTAGGGTGGGCATCGCCCACCGTGCGCGGCGTCGATCAGCGCTGCTGGTGGGCAGTGCCCACCCTACATCCGTGGTTGCATTCATGCGTGGAGGGAATTTGATAAACTGCTGGATGCCAGCAACACCCCCGCCAACGCCATCAGACCTCCGCCTGCCCGGCGTCCGCGGCATCGCTCCAGAGTTTTTCCAGGTTGTAGAAGTCACGCGTCTGTGGGCGCATGAGATGAACCACCACATCGCCGAAGTCGATCAACACCCAGTCCCCCGGGTCCTGTCCTTCTATGCCGATGGGTCGGCGGTTGTGGGCGCGCAGCGCGTCGATGATGCGGTCTCCCATGCCGATCACATGCCGGTTGGAGGTGCCGCTGGCGATAATCATGTAGTCGGTGAAATCAGTGACCTTGCGCACATCCAGTACGCGGATATCCTGTCCCTTCGCATCCAATAGTGTTTCGTGTATCAATCTCTGCGTCGCTTGTGCTGTCATCAGGTCCTCAGGTTTAGGTGGCTATATAGATGATTCTGGCAGATAAATCCCTGCACCGCCTGGGGCAACAGGTCCTGGACTGTCTCCCCCCGGGCCAGGGCGGCCCGTATCCCGGTGGCCGAGATATTCTGCGGCTTTACCGCCAGAAAAAACAGCCGGCCGGCGGAGGATCTGGCGAGGGACCCCCCATCGGCGCAGTGCCGCCCATGGGCCCACGGGGGGAGTTCGTCCAATACCCAGCCCGGGCGCGTGAGCACCACCAAATGGGCCAAATCGGGTATTTCCCGCCAGCGATGCCAGGTTTCCAGGCCGAGGAAGGCATCGAGCCCGAGGATGAGGCACACGGGACGCTCACCCACTTCGACGCGCAAGGATTCCAGGGTCAACACGGTGTAGGACGATCCGCCACGCCGGATCTCCCGGTCATCGGCAGTAAACCGGGGAAAGTCCGCCAGTGCCAGCCGCAGCATGTGCAGCCGCTGGTTGGGGCTGGCCTCGGGTGCGGGACGATGCGGCGGTTGTGCCGTCGGGATGAAACGGATCTCGTCCAAGGACAATGCACCCAGTACTTCCTGCGCCGGGCGCAGATGGCCGTAGTGTATTGGGTCGAAGGTACCGCCGAAAATGCCGAGGGGGCGTGTGTCCAAAGGTCTGTCCCGATACTGAAGGCTGGATTATCCCGGTACGGTGCGCTGGTCGTCAAATATACGCTTAGGCGACGCGCAAGAAATCCACGCAGCTTGAATCCTGCCACACCGGCGCTGGTGCCTGGTTAGTCGTGCGCTACCTGCAGCGGCAACCACCGGACTACAAAGATCGGTGCTCAGCGTAGCCGTGGGCTACCTGCCAACCGTTTCCACACTGACCCTGGCCCGTCGCGGCGGTAATGCTCCGGGACGAAACCCGCCCACGCTATCAGGGGCGGCATGAACCTACCGCGCTTGCCGGCGGCCTGCGCTGCTCATGGCAGGAATGCATTGAGTTCCTGCTGACTAAAACGCGGTGTGATGTGCTGCGGGCAGTTCCAATCGAACGCCTCGACGGTCAGCACGATTCCACGTTGCACCACGGCACGATAATCCGCCACCTCCAATTGCGCGATCAGTTGCGGATGCTCCTGCGGCAGGACGATCTTCGCCCGTGCCCAGATCTTCAAGCGCCGGCGATTGGGGTAGTCCATCAAAATGAGCGCCACCCGGTCGTCACCGGTGAGATTTCCCAGGCTGATGTATTGGACATTGCCACGGAAATCCGCGTAGCCCAGGGTCTTGCTGTCCAGGATGCGCAGGAACCCGGCCGGCCCGCCACGGAATTGGACATAGGGCCAGCCGTTCTCCCCGACTGTCGCCTGGTAGAAACTGTCGCGTGCCTGGATAAAGGCGATCTCCCGCGCAGTCAATTCATCCTGCCTACTGGCGGTCTCTTCGAGGGCGTGATTCGACGCACGGCTGTGATGCCGTTCCTGCGCCGCCTTCACCTTGGGGGTAAAGGCCAATTCAGTGAATTTTCGACCCATAAGTCGCTCCTGAAAAATACCGTTGCCCGCGCGCAATCAAACAGCATTGTGCGCGGGCAACGGGTAATGGCTGTTAGGAAAGCTCTGATTGAGTCCCCACTGTCATTTCGACCGAAGGGAGAAATCCAGTACGCAATACGCACAGCTGTTGGCTTCCGATACACTCAGCGCGATACGTTCCTGGGTCTTCACGTCCAACTGCCCCTTGCCCAGGCTGCCGGAGAAACCGAGATAGGCCTCAAGCGCCTGCGGCGAATTGGCGAACAGACGGATAAAGTTGGGTGTCATGCCGATCTTCGCCTGCACCGCATCCATCAAGGCCTTGGCCGGGCCGGTTGCTGTGGTGGGACTGACAACATTAATACGTGACATGGGTGACTCCTTTGCGTTGTGATAAAATTAGTACCGAACATTCGGTACAGTTGTGGATAAAAAAAAGCAGGCCTCTTTTTGTTTCACTCAGTGCCCCAGAACCGTCAGTCCGGCGGGGACAGCAAGTCCTCTTTAAGCCGCTGCAGTGCGCGTTTGAAAGGCGCGGCGCTGGCACGCCCGCGCGAAACGATGAGCGCGCCCTGAATGCGGACGACGGCGTCTTCGGCCCGTTCCGCGGCAGACTTTTTATCGATCCCTGCCTCCACGAGCAAGCGCGCCAGTGTGTT
>JAYUBZ010000253.1:0-3624 GCA_043740595.1 Gammaproteobacteria bacterium | reverse complement strand
CAGCAGTTCAACTCGCGCGCCGCTTCGAACAAATGTGGGAGCAAAGTGAACCAGCGGCAGAGCTGAACAGGCTGGGTTTGTGAAAGCATGACCAGGAATTTTTTTCAGACACTGCGTCACCCGTTATTCACGCTCGGCGCCCTGCTGCTGTCAGCCGCCCTGCTGACCGCCTGTGGCGAAGCGCCGGTCAGACACGGGACGACCGCCGCAGGTGCCAGCAGCTCGGCGATCAAGGCGGGCAACGCCGCCGCCAGCATGCTCGGCAAACCTTATCGCTATGGCGGCTACAGTCCCAAAGGCTTCGATTGCAGCGGCCTGGTGTATTACAGTTATGCGCGCGCCGGGGTCAAAGTTCCGCGCAACACCGACGCGCAACGAAAAGCCACGCAGCCGGTAAGCCTTGGCAACTTGCAGAAAGGTGATCTCCTGTTCTTCGACGAGCGCGGTAAGCACTCCTCCCACGTGGCCATCTATCTCGGCGGCGGCACCTTTGTACATTCGCCCTCCAGTGGCAAACGCGTGCGTGAAGACCGGCTGGCCGATCCATACTGGAAAAAAAGCTTCGCCGGCGCCCGGCGGTTTCTCGGTCTATGACACCACTGCTACGGGCGCTCCTCATCGCCGGCCTGCTCCTGATGCTGGATGCCACCGGCGAGCACGCCCGCACGAGCGCCGCCGAAACCCGCATCGTTCAACTGCAACACCGCGACGCCGACGATGTGCTGCCTACCCTGCTGCCATTACTTGACCAGGGTGGCCGCATCAGCGGCCGGCAGTATCAGCTCTTCGTGCGCACCTCCGACAGGAACTTTGCCGAGATCGAGCGTGTCCTGAAGGAGATCGATACACCCCTGCGCAATCTGCGCATCGCGGTACGGCATGCCGACAACCGCAATGTCACGACCCGCGAACAGGAGGTGTCCGCGGACCGGCGCCTCGGCAACAATACGCGTATCATCCTCTCCCCCGCCAACCCCAGCCGCGGCGGACTGGTGGTGCGGCGTGAGGGAACGGAGGGCAATGTGCAATACCGCTCCGAACGTCGCACCGTCGTCAGCACGCAGGACGGCTCACAGTTTGTCAACGTCATCGAAGGCCGGCGCGCGTATATCGCGGTGGGTGTCGAGCTGCCCCAAGTGCAATCGTTCCTGGTGCTGGCGGGTAACCACCTGACGGTGGTGTCCGGGATCACCTACCGCACCGTTTCCACCGGGTTTGAGGTATTGCCGAGGGTGCACGGCGCCGAGGTGGATCTGGAGATCACGCCGCGCGTAGCCTTCCTCAGCGATCAGGGCAGCCAACAGGTCACGTTCAGCGAAATGAGCACCCACGTGAGCGTTAAAATCGGCGAGTGGGTAGACTTGGGCGGCGCTCTCAGCAATGCCAGTCAGGTCGGACGCATGATACTCGGCGCCAGTGCCAGCGAGTCGCAGGAGCAATCCAGCTTTCAAGTGCGGGTCGATAATTGAGATCAACCTAAATTTGAAGTGTGGAAGCCAGCTTCCACACTCCATTTGGAAACCCACGCAGTGGCGCGTAGGGTGGGCATCGCCCACCATGGGCAACAACCGCAGCCATGAGTGGTGGGCGACCCTAATCGTGTTAGTTAATAATGCGGTGGTGGCGTATCGTCCGAGGGTGGCGCCGGCATGCTAGCCGCGCGTAATTGCTCGCGCAGGGCGACGACCTGAAGCGCCAGGGCGTCCATCGCTCGCTGCTGCCGCACCAGCACTGTATTCAACTCCTCCAGCGTCGCCTCCTGATGGGTCAGACGGATCTCCAGGTCGATCACGCGTGACTCCGTCAGCACAGGTTCTTGTGTCGTCATCCCACACCTCGCTCTGCTGTCGTGCTCACCTGCCGGGCAGGCATCACAACGGACGCGTGTTGATCAAGGCTATTTCATTGGCGTTGCTGATCGGCGTCTCTGCGACAGAAAACTGCCGGTCCACCGTCACGCGCACCGCATCATCGGCCAGCACCCGTGACCATGGTTCACCGCGCAGGCGCAACCAGGCCAGCAACGATTGCACATGCGTCACGCTGGCCGGTAATTCCACTTCTTCCGCAGCACGGCCCAGTCGATCAACCAGTCCGGCAAAATAAAGGATTTTGGCCACGCTCAATCTCCGGGGATGGATAAACAGGTTAAGGCAATCTCTAAAAATCGGTTTTTGAGGTTGCGTTAATTTCAGGACAGCGCTCAACCCGCAACATCATGGCAAAGGGAGGGATATGCGGAAACACAATGGCTGGAAATAACAGTCGCCCGCCGCCTAGGAAACTGCAAACATATTCACCACGCTCGCGAAAGACGAATGGTCGGATTGCGCAATCTTCAACCCGACACCCCGGTCCTCGACATGCATCACCTCGGCCTGCAGCTGATGATGCTGGTACTGGCCGTCCACACTCACATCGAAGCGCACGTCTATCTTCGCGTTTTGCGGCAGCGACTGGCCGCCAGTATCCACAAAGACGCCGCCCGGACTGATATCCCGCGCGCGGCAGCTCAGCAGAACCAGGGAATTATAATACAGGGCAACATCCAGATTGGATTCCATCCGGGCATTTCCACGACGCTCTCTGATCATATTGCGCCCCCTTAGTTATTATCCAGGACATCCCTGCCTCAGCATCCTATCGTAACGCAATCCCTCTCGGAGTCAAAGCAGCCGCCGGCCGGCGGGCGGTGAATTATTTATCGAGGAACTCCAGACCGATACCGTCACTGGTAACCCGGACTACTTTGACCCTGACTGTGGACGGTTCCTCACCGGCCACCAGACCTGTGAGCTTCAACAGCAGTTCCGAACCGAGCGGGGGGACGGTCTTGCCTTGCATATGCAGAAACACTCCGCCAGTGCTGATGTCGCGGGTGTTGAGAATCATTTTTCCAGTACCGGAGTAAGTCATCTCGACTTCCACCGACAGAGTAAAGCGTTCAAATTGGCGATTTTCTTGCATATACCCTTCTCCGTAACACGCGATCCTTATCGGCGTTTAGTACCGCCCATTAGACAAAATTAGCATAGATTCTCCGGCCAGCCAGTGGATGCGGCCCAAAAACGCCGGGGAATGACCATACATGAGGGTGCGAGGGGATTAATCCAGATAGCGCGCCTGCCAGGCAAGATAGAGGTCGTGTACATGGGCGCAATACGACTGCTTATCGCTGAATCCCCGGGGGTCGATGGCGTCGTAGACATAATAGTTGGCGCGATTGTTCCGCGTGGTCATGAAGTGCCACATCTTCTGGATAAGGGTATGCGGTGATTGCCATTCAAAATCCTCCTGCGCCTCGTAATGCAGGAACACCGGAATGATGGGTATGCCGGTCTGCAGCGAAATATCAAAGGCACCGAATCGGAACGAGGAGAAGATACGCCGCCCCTTACACCCGCCCTCGGGATAAAGTGCTACGTTGTGACCGGCATTCAGCTGGGTGATGATCGCTTTCGCCGCCGCGGAGCGCGACTCGCGCGACTCGCGTTGGACAAACAAAGTGCCTGCGGCCTGATTGATGCGACCGGCGAACCACCAATCCTTGACCTCTTCTTTTGCCAGGGAGCGCACATCAAACAGCGCAGGCACGCCGACGTCCTCGAAGGCCGAGGGATGGTT
>JAYUBZ010000252.1:0-4861 GCA_043740595.1 Gammaproteobacteria bacterium | reverse complement strand
ACGATGTCGTTGTTGTTCGAGCGAGCCCAGCGCTATTTCCACCTCCGCCACACCGGTGAGAACCGCCTGACGATAGGCGAACACAGCGGCCTTAAGCTCGTGCGCCTTGCTGTCTCTTCGGGAGGCACGCCAACCCCAATCGAACAGAGGAATATCGATAAGCGGGCCAACCCCGCCGATGGCATCCGGTCCTTCTTGAAGTCGGTGGCTGGCGACACTCACCGCCCACACGAGCGAAGCACCCAAGCCGATGCTGGGGTACATGTCGGCCCGTGCCACACCCAACTCACCCGCCATGCGCACCACATCGGCCTCGGCCAGGGCGATTTCAGGGCGCGTACGCAACAGCTCCGCCGGCGCGCTGGTGAACTTCAATGCGCCCAGCTCAGGCAGCGGGCCCGGGGTTAGCCAAGTAGGGTCCGGGTCGTTGCGGCCCGTCAGCACGGCCAGCTGTTGCGCCGCCGTATCGATATCCTGGCGCGGCGCGCTCAACTCGGCCTCGGCCTCGGCCGTCTCCGCGCGTGCCTGTAGCACCTCCTGTGGGCTGGCCAATCCCAACGTGGCGCGAACCTCCAAATGGCTGAGGCGTTGCTGCCGGTTATCGCGCACGCTGCTTAACCATTGCTCGCGCTGCTGCGCCGAGCGCAGGTCGATCCAATCGCGCACCACCTCCGCCACTAACGACACGCGCGCAGCAACGAGATCGGCAGCGACTGCGTCCTGCAGGCCGCGCGCCGCGCGTTGGGTACCCTTGGCGCGGCCAAACAGGCCGAACTCCCAGGTGGAGTCGAACCCGGCATTGATGTACGAGGCGCTGGCGTTGGGATCGATGACGTCGGTGGTACGGGCCCGTAGCGAGGGCAGGAATGGCGCACGCGAATGTTGATAGAGAACGCGCGTCGCCAATAGCCGTTCCTGCGCCTGTGCGACGGTTAAATTGACCTGCAAGGCATGATCGACCAACGCATCGAGCTGTTCGTCGTTGAATTCGCGCCACCAGCCGCGCAGGTCCGTGGGTGGACGTTCATCAGCGAGGGGCGTTGCGTTGCGCCAGTGGTCGGGAACCGGCGCCGCCAGGGATGGCACCTCGACCGAGGCACAACCACCTAAGGTGAACATGACGAGGGCTAGCGCGATACTGTGGCGCGTATGGCGCAGGGTCGTTGCAATGGCTGGTGCCGGAAATGGGCGATTCATAGCGTTAGACTTGACGATGATTCACCAAAAGTGCTGGGGGGATGAGATTTCTATCCTTCGCGCACCTAAAGTGTAGCACCCACGTGGCTGCGCATCAAAACCATGCCGTTCCAATTCAAAATGATCCCAAAGCAGGCCGGTACCTGAGGTTTCCTCGCATTAATTGAGCATGACCCAATGACCTGCCGGGTAGCTTACGGCAAAAACCGGGATGGATGGCGGGAGTTGCCGCCTATTGCGTTATGGGCGCGAAACAGCGGGGCGTCCCCTGCCTGTAGAAACCCTTGCAATGCGGATTTTGGAGGCGCACTGGGCCGAAAATGCTGAGCTAGCCTGTGTCGGTACTACTGGTAAAGCGGGAACGGGTTCCAGCACGCCATCTCTAAAAATTAAAAACGCCGCCACACCAGGACACCCTCTGGGCAGGTGGCCCCCTCCCCCCTGTGTCCGTTCCCTGTCCTACGCTATCCGCCTAGTTGCTATACTGTAAAAACCCCCGCGTCTTTGCGCCGGGGAGGAATGTTAAACACCTCTCCCAACACAGTGACCCCCCACGGAACCCCCATGCGCACCCTGCTCGACGCCGTCATTGCTGAGACCAGCGAACTCATACTCGGCAAGGAACGCCAGGTGCGCCTGGCGCTGGCGTGTCTGCTGGCGCGCGGGCATCTGCTGATCGAGGACCTGCCGGGCATGGGTAAGACCACCCTGGCCCAAGGACTCGCCCGGGTATTGGGCCTGGGTTTCCGGCGTGTGCAGTTCACCAGCGATCTGTTGCCGGCGGACATCCTCGGTGTGTCCATCTACCAACCCGACACCCGGGATTTTCATTTTCATCCGGGACCGGTGTTCAGCCAGCTGGTGCTGGCGGATGAAATCAATCGCGCTACTCCTAAGACCCAAAGCGCACTGCTTGAGGCCATGGAAGAGCGCCAGGTCACCAACGACGGACTGACCCATGCCCTGCCGCAACCGTTTTTTGTCATCGCCACGCAGAACCCGCGTCATCAGGTGGGCACCTACGCCTTGCCGGAATCGCAGCTCGATCGCTTTCTCATGCGCATCGACATGGGCTATCCGGACCGCCACGCGGAACGTGAACTGTTAAAGGGTCGCGACCGGCGCGAACTGCTGCACAGCCTGCAACCGGTGCTGGACGGCGCGCGCCTGCAGCATCTGCAGCAACTCGCTACCCAGGTCCGCGCCAGCGATGCCCTGCTGGATTACGTACAGGACTTGATCGACGCCAGCCGCCGCTCACCCTGGTTCGCCCATGGCATGAGTCCGCGCGCCGGCGGCGCACTGTTGAGTGCGGCACGCGCCTGGGCCTTGCTCGAAGGCCGCGACATGGTGTTGCCCGAGGACGTGCAGGCCGTGGCAACCGGGGTCATCGGCCATCGCCTGCAGCCCGCGGCGTCCCACGGGGAGCAGGCCGGCGGTGCGCTGATCGCGCGCTTCATCGAGTCCGTGCCTATCCCGTGAAGAACCCCAGCGCCGTGGTGTTGGGTCAGCGGCAGGTGTACATACTGCCGACGCGCCACGGGCTGCTGTTCAGTCTGGTACTGCTGGCGCTGCTGCTCGCCTCGGTCAACTACAACAACGGCCTCGGCTTTCTGCTCACCTTTCTGCTCACCTCCATGGCGATCGTGGCCATCCTCGACACGCAGCGTAATCTGTTACGTCTGCGCATCAGCCCCGGCGCGTGCGTGCCGGTGTTCGCCGGCGACAACGCGCAGTTCAGCGTCTACCTGCACAACGATGCGCGCACACCGCGCCGCGCCGTGCAATTGGAATACAACAAACAGCTGGTGGCGCGCAGCGATATCGGCGCGCAGCAAAACGTCTGCCTGTCCCTGATGGTGCCGGCAACCCGGCGTGGCTGGCTGGCGTGTCCACCGCTGGTGCTATCGACCCTGTATCCCCTCGCCCTGATGCGCGCCTGGTCCCCGCGCCTGCGGTTGGAACAGCGTTGCCTGGTGTATCCGGCGCCGGCCACCGAAGCGGCACTGACGCAGGCACTGGAATCGGCACCGGCGTCCACGCCGGGCGCGCAAATCGGTGGCGACGACTACAGTGGTCTGCGCACGTTTCGCTTAGGCGACAGCGCGCAGCGCATCAGCTGGAAAACCCTGGCCCGCGGCCAGGGCCTGCACACCAAGGAATTCCTCGACGGCGGCCAACAGACGTTGTTTTTTGACTGGCACGCCCTGGCGCCGTTGGATACGGAGTCGCGTCTGAGTCTGCTGTGCCGTGCGGTGCTGGAGGCGGAGGGCGCGGGCCAGCCTTATGGCCTGCGTCTGCCCCACCTCACCCTGGAACCTGGCTCCGGCGAACATCACCGGCACGCTTGCCTCGAGGCCCTGGCGTTGTTCGAGCCGCTGCCAACGATACCCGCCGCGTGAACCTCGCCGGCCCGCTGCCCGACCGACACACCGCCCACTGGCTACTCGCCAGCGTGTTGCTGGTGCTGGCGCCCCATGCCGCGTATCAACCGTTCTGGCTCAGCCTCGGCATCGTCGCGTTGCTCGCCTGGCGCGCGTTGCTCACGCAGCGCGCCTGGCCGATGCCCGGACGCCTGCTGCGCACCGTCTTGACACTGTTGATGACGTTACTGGTGTACTACCACTACCACACACTCTTCGGGCGCGACGCCGGCATTGCACTCATGAGCGGCATGCTGGCGCTCAAGCTGTTGGAACTACGCCGCCAGCGCGACTATCTGCTGGCGGCGTTTCTTTTGTACTTCCTGATCCTCGCGAGTTTTTTGTATTCACAATCCCTGTGGCTGGCCGCGTACCTGTTGGGCACCATACTATTGTGCACCGCCACCCTGGTACGCCTGGCGCAACCCGGCGCCGAGGCGCGCTACGCCCTGAGACTCGCGGGACGATTGCTGCTGCAGGCCTTGCCGCTGATGTTGTTAATGTACCTGCTGTTCCCGCGGATTCAAGGCACCCTCTGGGGTCTGCCCCTGGATGCGCACGGCGGCATCACCGGCATGTCGGATGAATTGCGCCCGGGCAGCATCAACCAGCTGAGTCAGTCGGAGGCCGTTGCGTTTCGTGCGACCTTCAGCGGCGCACTGCCGGCCAATGCCGATCTCTACTGGCGCTCACTGGTCCTGTGGCAGACCGATGGCCGCACCTGGTCCCGCGGCGGCCGGTCTCTTCCCGTAACGCAGGGTTTTGAAGGTGAGGGATCACCGGTGAACTATCTGATCACCTTCGAGGCGAGCAACCAACCCTGGCTGGTGGCCCTCGACCTGCCGGCCACGCAACCGCCCAACCTGCGTCGGCTGCCGGGTTTCGTGCTGGCCGCCGGCACGCCGGTGCGCGAGCGCCTGCGCTATGCGCTCACCTCCTGGCCACGTTATCGCACCGGCGAACTGTCGGACAGGGAACGCGCCGCCGCCCTGCAACTGCCCGCGGATATCGGCGAGCGTACCCGGGCCCTCGCCCTGCGGTGGCGCGCGCAGTCGGCCAACGACGCCGACGTGGTGAAGGCCGCGCTGAATTATTTCCATAACGAAAATTTTGTCTACACCCTGCAACCGCCGTTGCTCGGCGGCCAGCCGGTGGAGGAATTCCTGTTCGATGTGCGGCGCGGTTACTGCGAGCACTATGCCTCGGCCCTGGTCACCCTGATGCGCGCCGCCGGTATTCCG
>JAYUBZ010000251.1:0-1609 GCA_043740595.1 Gammaproteobacteria bacterium | reverse complement strand
AAGAGCGGCATCTTCTTTGTCGCCCGCGGTACGGGCACGGTGCGTGCCGGCGGCGCCTTGACCAGCGATCGACAGGTTCCTGATGCGGCGGGCGCAGGTAGTCCGCTCTATACGATCCTGGCCGTTATGGACGGACGTTTCGACGTTCAGGCCCAGGGCGCGTTGACGTTGCAGGCGGTGATCAACCCGACCCTCACGCCTGTGCAGCCAAATAACGTCAGCGCACAAACCGCACTCGCGGTATTCCCCAGCTACTCTCCGACCAGTGGTGTCAGCTTGCACTCCATCACGGGTGATGTCCTGTTGAACCCCGGAGACTCCACGATTGTAAATTCCACCCTGCCGCGCAGGGTCCCTGTTTTCGGTTACGCCAACACGGATGTAGGGAAATCCGCAGGCATCTACCCCGGCTCACTGGAAGCAGTTGCCTTCGGCGGAGGTATCGATGTTCGTAGCAACCTGACCCTATACCCCGCACCGAAGGGTAATCTGCAATTGCTCGCCGCCAGCGATGTCCAGACCCATGGAAGCTTGTTGGTATCGGACGCCGATATTGGCACCCTGCCTAGCTTAAGTGCGCCGGTGGCCGCTATAGATGGAGTAATAGGAACGGGTTTTACCCAGACGACTCTCATTAAAGCGGGTAATTCCTACCACGCACCCATACCGGTCCATACCGGTGACGCCGAACCGATACGTATCGTCGCGTTGAATGGGGATATCAACGGCAAGGATAATATTATATGGGATTTTCCCAAAGCCGCCGTGATCCAGGCTGGCCACGACATCCGCCAGATAGGATTACTCGGCCAGAACCTGGCGGGCACGGACGTGACCCGCGTGGAGGCCGGTCGGGACATTGTGCAGTTGGCGGGGGGAGACGCAATTCGTCTCGGTGGTCCCGGTGGGCTGGCGCTGCGCGCCGGACGCACCATCGATCTCGGACCGTCAGAGGGTGTATTGACTACCGGCAGCCTCTACAACCCGGCGTTGACCGGCAGCGGTGCGGATATCACGGTGCTGGCAGGCTCCACGGCGGCGCCGGATTATCAAGCCTTCGACGCACATTATCTCTCGCTCACCGGACGTGATCCGCTGTCCGGTGCAGTGGTCGATGCACGCGCCCAGACCATCGGCGATGCCTACCGGCAGGTGATCGTGAATTACCTGCGCAAGCTCAACAGCAATCCTGAACTCTCTCCAGATGCCGCATTGGCCGCCTATGCCGCCTTGCCCAAGGCGCAGCGCGAGCCGGCGATCCTGCAAGGGTTCTACGCCGAGTTGCGCGCCGCGGGCATCGAGGCCAATCAGAACAAGGCGAGCAACTATGTACGCGGTAAGGACGCCATAAAAATATTGTTCCCCGGCGATCACTATGCCGGTGACCTGAACCTGTTCTTCAGCCAGATTTACACCTTGGCGGGCGGCGACATCAATCTGCTGGTGCCCGGCGGCCTGGTGAATGCGGGTCTTGCCACCACGCCGGCCAATGCCCCGAACAAATTGCCCTCGCAACTGGGCATCGTGGCGCAGGGCACGGGCAGCGTGCGTGCCTTTGCGCAGGACGACTTTCTTGTCAACCAGTCGCGGGTATTCACGCTCCAGGGGG
>JAYUBZ010000250.1:0-10573 GCA_043740595.1 Gammaproteobacteria bacterium | reverse complement strand
CCACATAATGAATCGAAGTATAACCATTGCAAGGTGAGAATCATGTTCCACATCCATCGACAGGTCCTTGTTGCCAATGCACTGCTATTCGGCGTCTTGACTCTCTCGGCCGGTCTCAGCGCAGCCGACGAAAACTTAGTTGCCGATGATTCCTCGACGGACAACAGTTTCGGTATCGAAACCGGCTACACCCATGATTCCGGGAAGTACGGTACCCGGCTGGAAACCCGCACATCGACGGTTCCGCTGACTCTCTATTACGACGCAGGTCACTACGAATTTGAAGCGTCGTTGCCCTACACGCACAACTCCGGTCCCGCAGGCAGCATAGCCGGCCGGGTTCGCCATCAAACAACTCAGACCCGGCCTATCGTTGACGTCCAAGGCATCGGCGACAGCAGCTTGGGTGTTACCCGTGACATTATTAATAACGAACGTTCCGGTTTCAGTTTTGACCTTGGCGCGAACGTCAAGTTAGCCACCGGCGATGTCCACCGGGGGCTAGGCACCGGCGCCAACGACTATGCGCTGTTTACCGATGTGTCGCAGACAATCAAACGGCTCACGCTGACAGGCACCGCGGGTTACACTAAAAACGGAAGCAAGGGACTGGTGGTGGTAAATGGCTATCAGGAGAATCTGCGGTTCAAAAACTCCGCCTATGGCCAACTCGATGGATCCGTGCGGCTCTACGATCAAACCAAGCTTGGTCTGTCCTATTTCGCCCAGCAGCCGATTGCGGGAAAGGACCCGGAAGAGGAGTCAACAGGTTACCTTAGCCTCGACCTCGGGAAGCATGTCGATCTCAATCTTTATGTGCTGAAGGGATTTACCAAGGCGAGCCCCGACCGGGGATATGGGGCAACCGTGCGGGCCTATTTCTGACTCCCGGCACCACCTGCGTGGCGCCAGGCCGACGCTGAATCCGAGTGTCAACCGAATTGCGGCGAGCGCGTTATCACATTTATCATCCTGATCGGATGGATGCTCGCATTCGATGCAGGAGATAACCCCTTAATTTAGGAGATATTACCCATGACCATTCGAAACATTACCATTCTCATCGCCTCGCTGTTCGGAATCGCCGTCTTCTCGCCGGCTTATGCCGCCGATAGCGATGTTCAACAGGATACTGCCGGTATACACAAGGACCGGCAAGACGTCAGGCAGGATCGCCATGATGCCAACCGGGACAAGCAAGACCTGACTAAGGACCGGCAGGAGTTCAAGCAGGATGTGCATGAACGGAACGCTGATACCCAGGTTCGCAAGAACGATCATCTGCAACTGGTTAGCGATAAGAAGAGCGGCAATACCTCGGCGATACAGGCTGATCGCACCAAGCTGAGCCAGGACACGGCGACTATCCACAACGACAACACCGACATGCGCAAGGACCGCACCGACCTCAAAAACGATCGAAAGGATTTGAACAAAGATCACCGGAACATCAACGCCGACAAGAAGGACCTCCATAAGGACCATCGCGAACTGCGTCACGACAAGAAGGCGCAGCACCACCGCGTGGCGCACAAGAAATAGCGCCACCGCTCGGTAGCAAATTTACTCACCGATCGTGACTCCATCACCGCCTCAGTAGGTGGCGGTGATGTATGTCATCAAACGCTTTGCCATCCAGGCAAGGCGTGTTCCGCTTACTGAGAAAAAACAGTCAAGGGTCGAATAACTTGCTGTCGCCTGACGGTCAGAAATGCAGCTGGCATTTTGGCCGAAAAACGAGAGTACCTCAGACAGGGGCATGATAAAGACGTCGACTACGAGGTAGGTGGGTCAGCTAAAGGGTTCGGGTTCGGAGTCGAATGGCACTTACTTAAAGACATTACTGTGCATAGTCGTCATGGCGAGGCCACCTTTTTCGCGGCCGCGTACTTCCCCTATCTCCGCCAACCCGGTGTGCGCCTCCCCCAGGGAGCCCTTCGTCGCTGTCGTTGCCCGCAATGACGGAAGACAGAATTTCGTAGGGCGGGCATCGCCCACCACGCGGGGCGTCGATAATTTCCGTTGGTGGGCGATGCCCACCCTACACAATCGCCTTAAGTCAGTGCCATTCCACTCTGACCCAGTTTTTCTATAGGCGGCCCCGTCAGAACACCCAGCGTCCAAGGCTTAAATAATCGCCAGTAGGAGCCGGCAAATATTTTCGCGACGCGGGAATATAATTAAGGTCCATGCGTCTACCCTCTCTACTTGAGACCCGTTGGCTTGTCTGTACCGGTAGCATAATCCATACTGTGCGCCACGCCGGCGTTACTGCGTGTCAGCATCATTAACAAGGAGATGAGCAATGAAGCAAAGTATTTTCCGCCACCACTTTCTTTTCACCAGCGTCTGGCTGTTATTAGGCGCGAGCATAATGGCGCACGCCGCCGAGCCCGAAGACATTATTAAGTACCGCCAGAATGTCATGAAATCGCAAGGCGGGCATATGGCCGCCGCCGCCGCCATTATACAGGGCAAGGTTGATTTCAAAGACCAGTTGCTCACCCACGCCAAGGCGCTGGAAGCCACCACCAGGTTCATACCGAGTATGTTTCCCAAGGATTCGGATTTCGGCGACACCAAGGCGCTGGACGCCGTGTGGAAGAACAACGCCGCTTTCCTGAAGGACGCCAAGAATGCGCAGGAAAAATCACTGGCCTTGCTCAAGGCTGTGGAAGCGGGCGACACCAAGGCGTACGGTCCGCGCTTGAAAGAGCTGTCGGAGACGTGCAAAGCCTGTCACAAGGATTTCCGTAAGGAAGACGACCAATAACGCCGGGTGGCTGCCGGTGGCGCTATCTTTATCCCACGGGCTGGTTCTTGCGGGGCTGCTGGCAGCGGCCCCGTCTGCCCAGTCGGCCGGCGATAGGCCGTCCGATGCGGTACTTACCCGCGGCGAGTATGTGTTTCAAGCGGCCGGTTGTTACGGCTGCCACACCAACGACAAACACGGCGGCAGTCCGCTCGCGGGTGGCCGGGCGCTGGTAACGCCCTTCGGCACGTTTTATACACCTAATATCACGCCCGATCCGGAAAGCGGCATCGGAAAGTGGTCCCAACAGGATTTCATGCAAGCGTTGCGCGCGGGCGTGGGCCGGAATCACGCACAACTCTATCCGGCCTTTCCCTACACCTCCTACACCCGGATGACGGACGAAGATCTGCATGCGCTGTGGGTTTATCTCCAGTCACGCCCGGCGGTGAAGCAGGCAAACAGGCCCCACGACCTCAAGTGGTTTGTCTCCGTGCGTTCGCTCATCACGCTATGGAAGGCGTTGTACTTTACTCCTGGCGCGTATAAACCAGATCCACAGAAGTCCACATCCTGGAACCGGGGCGCCTACCTGGTATTGGCGATGGCGCACTGTGGTGAATGTCACACGCCGCGCAATACCCTCGGCGCGGCCAAAACCAGCCTGGCCTATGCGGGCACGTCGCACGGCCCGGACGACTCCGTGATTCCCAACATCACGCCGGATAAAGCAACCGGTATCGGCAGATGGACTACGGGGGAGTTCACCGCTTACCTCAAGAACGGCATGACGCCGGATGGCGATTTTGCGGGGGGCCTCATGGCAGAGGAGATCGACAATAGCCTGCAGCATCTGCGCAAGGACGATCTCACGGATATCGCCGAGTTTATACAGTCGCAACCCGCCGTTGTGAATGCGTTACATAAGGCCGACAAAAAATCATCGGTGAAAGCTGACTGGGAATAAGCGGATTGGCAATGCAGCAGTTTCACTTTCACCCCCACACCCAGCCCGACACCCCCGACGCTTCTGTCCCTTCCCCCTTTCAGGGGGAAGGCTAGGATGGGAATATCACGTCTCAATGACTGTTTAACTGATCCACAGCACAATCACCCCGCGCGCAGGTCACCGCGCAAGTGGTCCCGGCACGACACGTTCTGTTGTGTTGGGATCATCCTGGAGGGAGCCGGTTGATGGGGTGTACTTGACCCCGGTGGGTGGGGTAAACCAAGCACCCCCATCCTGGCCTTCCCCCTGAAAGGGGGAAGGAAAGTTGTCTGGGCGGGTGGAGTGGTTAGGCTAGTGGAGATTGCTGGATTAGCGGGTGGGGGTTTATGTTAGGTAAGTACCACCCCTCCCCCGCGGTTTTCGGGGAGAGGGGATGGTGTGACCCCTTCTGCTACTTGTTCAGAAACTGCTAGCGCATGTTCCCGGTGTGGCCAAGGGAGTAGCGCCCCGGTTGCGGCCAGACGGTGAGGCCGTGGGGTTCCATGCCGACCTTGATGCTTTTCACATCGCCCGTCGTCGTGTCGATGGCGTAGACCACGTCGTCGAATCGTCCGGATAGCCAGAGAGTTTTTCCATCGGCGCTCACGTTGCCCATGTCGGGGCTGCCGCCGCCGGGGATGGGCCAGGTGGCTTCCACCTTGCGCGTGGCGAAGTCGATGACCGACACGCTGCCCTTACCGTGGCGCGATCCATGGATCTTATTGCTGCCGCGGTTGGCGACGTAGAGTTTCTTTGCGTCGCGGCTGGGGTAAAGCCCGTGGGTCCCGACGCCGGTGGTGATAAAACCGGTTTCGGTAAAGGAGTCACCATCCACAACGAAGACGCCGTCGGCCATCATGTCCGCCACAAAGAACGTCTTACCGTCCGGGGAAACGCGGATGTCCTGGGGCATGCCGCCGCGCGAGAGTTTGAGATAACCCACCACCTTGCGCTGCGCGAGATTTATCTTCGCCAGACTGCCGGTGAACTCGCAGGTAAAAATCGCGTAGCGGCCGTCGATGGAGAAATCGGCGTGGTTGATGCCACCGCACTGCGGAACTGGAATCGACACCTGCATGGCCATGGTGTGGGGGTCGCGTAAATCCAGTCGCTTGCGCGCCTCGGCCACCACGATGGCCGATGCCCCGTCCGGGGTGAAATACATATTGTACGGATCGTCCACCGGGATGCCGCGTCCCGGTTTGCCGGTGGTGGGATCGATGGGCGTGAGACTACCGTCGGTGCGGCCCTCGGCATTGTTGGCCACCCAAAGTGTCTTAAGGTCCCATGCCGGAACCACGTGCTGCGGGTTGATGCCGACCTTGAAGCGATCCACGACCTTGAGTGTGGCGGGATCGATGACGTAGATTTCGTTGGAGCGTACCGTCGGCACATAGACCCGGGGGAGCGCCCCGGCGACGGCAGGGCTGAAGCGGCCGGCGGCGGCCTCGCTATAGAGATTGGCCGGATCCACCACCGGCGGCATACGCGGCGATGTGACGCCGGCGGCCGGAAGGGCATCCGTGGCGTTGGCGGCCGCGGCCGTGCCCGCCCAACAGAACGCGCCGAGGATCAGACCGCGGCATAGGGCGCGGACAAAATGAGAATGGGAACTCCGAAGCATCACAAACACCTCCGTTAACTGACCACACTACACAGATTTACGCTATCGCCCTGACCGCCCGCCAGTGATGCACCCACCCGTTATCAGGCAGACCAACCCGTCAAGCGTAAGGTGCGCCCGGATAATAATACAAAATCGTATTGTTGCATTTTTTCGTGCCTGCCGGAAAAATGCGTGCAGCGTGTTCGAAAAGGATGTCTCGCAGGCGTCACACGCAGCTGGTTTTTTTGCGGCGAGTGGGCTAGCGGCGTGCAAGGTCTTTGCGGATGGCATTCACTGTCCGATCCACAATGGCGTCCACGCCCATCTGGCCCAACTCGGCGCTGGACCGGCGTGGGTCACCATAGACTCCGGCGGCGCGCTCAATTTTGGTGGCGGCATGCAGTTGATCCGTGCGCACCTCCCGTGGATCGAGCGCGAGCATGAGGGAAGTGTCCGCGAGCCCGGCGTGGGTGCCGATCTCCGCGTCGCCAAAACCCCGGCGCTTGAGTGCCTGGACGAAATCGACCTCGCTGGCCCGATAGTACTCCGCCGGTGCATGCACGCGTACCGGCGTCTTGGCCCATTCACGGTTCAACCGGTCTGCGACTCGCTGCTCGTCTTTCTGGTAGCCGCCGTGATCGCCCAGAAACACGATGTCCCGAAAGCCATGCAGCTTGAAGCTACGCGCCGCATACTCCAGTATTTTCTCGAATGTTTCATCCGGCAGGGTGATGGTGCCGACAAACCGCATGTGCGCCGTCGGCGGGTTGAGGCCACCTTCCGGAACATAGGCCAGCACCGGTGCCACCAGCGTATTGCCCAGCGCACGCGCGATCTTTTCCGAGAGGGCACGAACCCGCACGTTGTGCTTACCGAGGGTCATATAAGGACCGCTCTGCTCCGTGCCGCCGATGGGGATGATAATGGTCGTGGTTCCGGATTGGATCCGGTCCCGGACTTCCGTCCAGGTCAGTTGTTCGAGAAACACGCTGGCGGGTTCCTGGGCGAGGCCATCCACCGCCCGGAGGAGAACAACGCATAAAAATAAAAAGATTGCCCAGGGTTTCGCCGTCATAGGTGCATGTTACGGGATCGGCTAGGATTTGGCCAAGACTTGGTGCAAAAGAGTACAGAGGGGAATGGCACTGACTTAAGACCGCAAGCACACAGGTACCCACCGATTTCTGTCATTGCGAGGAGCGAAGCGACGTGGCAATCCCCGTGGGGGAGGCACACGGTATGAGCGCCCAGGTTACGGGAATGGCCACGGCCGCATTTGGAATCGGTAGCACTTCAGGAGGTTTCCGCGCGTTGCCCGCAACGACCCGGAAAACGGGTCGCCTCGCCATGACAGCCAGGCTTTAAGTAAGTGCCATTCCTCTCTGGCCCGGTTTTTCAATATTTGTGGCGCCAATCAACAGGAGACGTGGTTGTGACAAAAAACCAGTTATTGCTCGTAACTTCCATCTTCTTTTTTCTATTCCTGTCGGCATGTTCCACCTACGGAACACTGATTGAGGAGAATCAAAACAACATTCGCAAGATATCGCCTGGCCTGACCAAAAATGAGGTTGTTGAGATTATGGGCTCGAGACAGGCCAAGGTAAAAAGCACCTATGTGTCAAATCCGTACAAGAGGGACTTCTTCAGTCTAGATAACGATGAGTACGAGATCCTCTATTATCTAACTCGAAGATATCCCCCATACACCGCCGTCAAGGTGTCGCAAGCTACACCTATCGTTATAAAAAACGGAAAAGTAATTGGACTCGGTGTCGAGGCGCTCAAGATGGTGAAGGGTGGTAAAAAATAAGCGCCGCCAGGAGGGTCGGGTCTTGCACAATCACCTAATTTTGCAAGACCTGGCCCTGAGGTTTCTCTTTCGGTTGCGTTTCGGTAGGACTAGTCCCTCGACCAGGTAAACAAGAAATCAGTCACCTGTCTGGCGTGACTCACAGCGGTTGGAAACTGAACTTTTGTCCGCCCACCGCGGCTTCGAACATGAAGCCGCCCTTGATGTGCACGAACACGGCCAATCCCTTTACATACCTGGCCGCAAGCTGCACCTGCGTTCCGGGACCGGCGCTCGCACCGGCGGCGACGCCGGTTGTTCCTGCCTCGGCCTGCACCCCTGCCGTGATGGCAACGGCCGAGGCCTTGGCATCGAGATCAAAGCTGCCGCGCGTAAACTCATCGTAGGCGCGCTTGTCCTCGAAGAAAATGATCTCGCTGAATGCCTGACCACCCATCTGCAGGCCGATGGAAAAATGCGCCAGCGAGACATGGCCGGTGACCTTCTCATCCCGGTAGACCTGACCCTTGCCAAACGCACCGCCTATCACCATCGCGCCATTGCCCACGACCGGAAACACCGCATAGCCGTAGGCCTTGGCGAAATAGGGTTGTGTTAACGATGAGCCGCGAAACTCCGCGAAGGTCTTCGAGTAATCATCGACACCGGCGGCCAGACTCGCCTTGACCGGCACGACCGTCAGCACACTCACAAATAAGACATGCAAGAGCTTCATAAACTTAATCTCCTAGAGGAACGGGTTTGGGGATGCAATGCGGTTATTGTACTCATGGAAAACGTACAGATACTGGAGTCAAGAGACCGTCGGCGCGGCCTGTAAGTTCCCCAGCGCGCAATGGTCAATCGACCCATCGCATAAACCTGCGCAACTCGGTATTACCCAAATCAGAACTTTAGGCAGTGCGGCGGCAAGCCGTCGCAAATAATGCGGGGGCGAGCCCCCGCATTCCAAAACGCAGCGTAGACTCTAATTTTACGTGCCGCAATAAATACGGTGCGACCGCAGGATCAAACCCGGGCTTTCTCCTCAGTTCAGCGCAACAGCAACCGAGTTGAGCGCAAAGCTACCGACTACCGCACGCACAATCACCCCGTGGAGTCCGGCGCCGACAGTGCCCGCATTAAAGCTGAGCGCGCCGCCTGTCGTACTCTGCGTCCCCACAAGCGCACCGTCGACATAAACGCCAACTGATGCATTGCTGCTTGCGCTCGTGAAGGAAAGTTTCACCGTCCACGGCGCCGATGCCGACGAGCGGAAAGAATAGCTGGCCCAGATGATTTTGCTGCCATCCGCTGTAAAGGGGTCCCAGCTCTGGATAGGGCTGCAGCCCCAGCCACGGGAGCAGGCGTTCGGTACACTGCCGGCAAGGCTGGCAGGCACCGGTGTTCCCACTGTCAATGGGGCACGTTCGGCGGCGTTGAGGGCGTCGATGGCCATGAGTTTTTGTGTTGCAAGATTGTACACATCCGGCGTGAATCCCCACTGATAGTCGCCCGTGGAAGAGAAGTAGACGAACAGCTCGCCGCTGTTATTACTCCATGCATTGTGCATGTTCACCATGGCCGAGTTCATGCGGGCGTCGTTGATGGCCAGCGGGGAGATGGCGTCTCTGGCACCACCGAGTTTATCCAGGCTCGGACCGCCTTCATAAGCGACGCGTTTCAGGCCCAGGGCCGCGACCATCTGCGCATCCGCCAGCAAAGGAGTCGCAAAGCCTGCGGGCGTTATGCCCGGGTCGGCAAAAAATGCGTCGGGTGTCGAAACAGTGCTTGCCGGGTTGTAATAGCCGCTTCCGCCCGCGCCGTATAAATAGTAACTAGGGGGATGCGCGGTCGCGACTTTATTGCTGCCGTCCATGTCGTCGTAATAATTGAGCAGCATTTTTGTTTCCTCGAACAGTATTCCCCCCGCATTGGTCAGTTGCGTCATCATCACGGGTCTGATGCGCGTTATCATTGCGGCATCGCCAAAGACAGAGCGAAAAATATTGCTGATCTCGACACTGCGCTTGACGGGGCGCCTCCAGCACATGGTCCAATCCCAACCGGTATTTTGATACGTTACGTTGTTCCAGCTTCCATCCCAGTTGAGCGGTGAGGTTCCGCCTGTGCGGACGAGTTCATCGCTCGCCGCCTGACAGTTATCGTGAAACTGGGCGAATGGCCCTGCGGAGTTCCACAGTTCATTGCTGTATTCCACGTAGACCTTGAGATTCGCGTTGAGCGGCGGATACACCGGGCTGGCCTGCGGACCGGTGTAGGGGTTGACGCCGTCGCTGCCGTACGCCAACAAGCGCGCCAGGTTCAGAATATAGGCGTCATCCGCACGAACAGGTATGTTGATCCACGCGTCTTTCCCCGTTTCGTTCGCCAAAAGCACGGCGTGCTCTAACGCACCGCCGATGCCCTGCCACCCGTACCCGCCGACATTGGTCTTGCGCTGAAAGGAGGCCCAGGAAGGCAGTGGCCGTTCGCTCCAGGATGTCTGGACATTCGAGTTGGTGGCCAAAAAATCCATGAAGCGGATAACGCTGAATTTCGAAATCAGCGCCTTGATCGGCGCGTTGAAGAGCGTTGACGAGGGATAGCTCTGAGCAGCGCCCGGCGTGAGTGGACGCATGAGTTTGATCGCGGTGACGCCCGAACCGGAAACACTGGCGCTGGTACGCTTAGTGCCGGCAAAGCTCAGGGTGAGGAAGCTGGAGCCGGCATTCGTATACTGTAACGTCCCAGTACTGGTATTGGTCGCCGAATCGTAGGTGACAGTGATGCTGCCGCCGGGATTGCTCGTAACGCTGGTGGCCTGCCCTTTGAATGTCAGCGTGTAGGTGCCGTGCATCTTATCAAGACCCGCCCACACGTAGAACGAAAAGTCGGCCGTCGGCCAGCCATCGGCATCGACAGGTGCCAGCGCGGCGCTGTTGGCGTCGGCGCCGCTCTTGAAATCCCTGGACATGCGGACGACATCCGCATAAAGACGATCTCCCTCGTAGTCAAGCGGGGCGGCGATATTGATCCCCATCAGATTGGGATTGGTTATGCCGGAATTGGTAGGACTGGGGTTGACTGGAGCTGGAGCTGGAGTGGGAGTAGCTGGCCCTCCAGCTCCCGCAGGATAGGTGTGCGCGCTGTTGGATGACCCACCTCCACAAGCTACGAGCACCAGGCTTAATAAAATAACGGCGGATAACCCTTTTTCTATTCTTAAGTTAAGTGATTTCACGTGCGCTTTCTCGTAAGTTCTGTAAATTCGTTCTGTAAATTCCTATAGATCGGTCAATCACAACATGCCAACGCCCTCAAAAAAAGTCTCTCGCCCTGCCTGGCGACATGCACAGCTCATGTAAAACAATCGCGGGACTCGTTTGTATCACGCATTAGAGAATCGTTATTTCCGCAAGTCCAGACTTTAAG
>JAYUBZ010000249.1:0-4024 GCA_043740595.1 Gammaproteobacteria bacterium | reverse complement strand
CGGCGGATGGCCGAGCCTTCGGTTTTTTTCAGAAATTCCTCTTCGCTCCAGGCAAACAACTCCCGTAGCGTCGGTGCATCGAGTCCATGGCGTGGCGCGAAGTCTGCGCTGGTGGTGTGCTGCGCGAATCGATTCCACGGACACACCAGCTGGCAATCATCACAGCCGTAGATGCGGTTGCCCAGGAGCGGACGGAATTCCAGCGGGATGGCGCCGTGCAGTTCGATGGTGAGGTAGGAGATACAGCGGCGCGCATCCACGACATAGGGGGCGATGATGGCCTGGGTCGGGCAGACATCCAGGCAGGCGTGGCAAGTACCGCAATGGTCCTGCGCCGGGGTGTCCACGGGCAGGGGCAGGTCGGTGTACAGCTCGCCGAGAAAAAACCACGAGCCGGTCTGCGGGTGGATGAGATTGGTGTGCTTGCCGATCCAACCCAATCCCGCCGCGCGCGCCAGGGGTTTTTCCATCACCGGCGCGCTGTCGGTGAAGGCGCGGTAGCCGAAGGGTCCGGTCACCTGTTGGATGCGTTCCGCCAGGTGTTGCAGCTTGCGCCGGATCACCTTGTGGTAATCGCGTCCCAGGGCGTAGCGCGAGACATAGGCGTGTTGCGCCTGTTGCAGCAGTGTCTGCATATCGGCGGCGTCGGCGGGCAGATAGTCCAGGCGTGCGCAGATGACGCGCAGGGTCCCCGGCACCAGTTCCTGCGGGCGGCTGCGCCGCGTGCCGTGGCGCGCCATGTAGTCCATCTCGCCGTGGTATTGGTGCGCCAGCCAGTCGAGCAGGCGGCGTTCCGCCTGCGGCAGGGCCACATCGGCGATGCCGACTTGTTGAAAGCCGAGTTCCTGCCCCCAGCGTTTGATGTCGCAGGCCAGGCCGGAGAAATCCACAGTCTGTCTTGGTGCAGGGTGCATATGGCTCTATCATATACCTAAGATACCGAGGGAAGCCCGCCAGCGTGATGAACCACCAAGACGCCCGATGTTTTATTGCAATGAGCCGTCGTTTAGTTTGCCCCCTGGTCTGCCCGGCATTCTTTCTATCATGCCCACTACCCTGACACTCCCTAAAGCCCTTTACCGTGGCGCCCAGGTACGCGAGGCCGATGACCGCGCCATGCAGCAACCGGGCACGCCGGGTTCGGTATTGATGGAACGGGCCGGCGATGCCGCCTGGCAGCAGCTGCGCGCGCGCTGGCCACGGGCGCGCCGCATCCTTGTGTTGTGTGGTCCCGGCAACAATGGCGGCGACGGTTATGTACTGGCGCGCCGGGCGCAGGCGGCGGGCTGCCATCCGCTGGTATTGACGCTGGAACACGCTCAGCCCGCCCGTGGTGATGCGCTCAGCGCGCAACAGCGTCTCCTGCAGGCCGGTGTCATCCCCCGGGGCTTCAGCCTCGATCTCCTGCAGAATGTCGATGTGGTGGTGGATGCGTTGTTTGGTATCGGCCTGACACGGGAGGTCAGTGACCCGGCCCGGGCGGCGATCGTCGCGTTGAATCAATGCGGCGCGCCGATTCTGGCGCTGGACCTGCCGTCCGGCCTGGACGCCGACACGGGCCGGGTGTGGGGTGTGGCGGTGCGCGCCGCGGCCACGCTCACGTTTATCGGACTCAAGGCCGGTCTGTTTACCGGCGCGGGACGCGAACACAGCGGCGCGATTTATTTTGACGACCTGGCCACACCCGCCGCCGTGTTCGACGGGATCACCCCCCAGGCGCGGCGCATTACCCGCGATGACCTTCAAGGTCTGATGCCGCGCCGGGCGCGCCATGCCCACAAGGGCGACGCCGGCCACGTGCTGTTGGTCGGGGGCGCCCCCGGCATGGGCGGGGCGGTGCAGCTGGCGGGGGTTGCGGCCTATCGCGCGGGCGCAGGACTCGTGCGTCTCGCCACCCACAGGGAGCACGCGGCGTCGTTGGCCGCAGGCCAGCCGGAGCTGATGGCGCAGGCGCTGGATACCACGCAAGACCTGCGCCGGTTGCTGGCGTCCCCGTCGGTGCTGGCCATGGGGCCGGGTCTGGGTCAGGACGCGTGGGCACGCTCCCTCTGGGGGACGGCCCTGGAGAGTCCTTATTTACAAGTGGTGGACGCCGATGCGCTGACCCTCCTGGCGCAGGACCCGGTACGACGGGATGACTGGATACTCACCCCCCATCCCGGCGAGGCGGCGCGCCTCTTGGGGTGCGGCGTTGCCGACATCCAGCACGACCGGTTCGCCGCGGTGCGGGAAATCGCCGTGCGTTTCGGTGGGGTCTGTGTGCTCAAGGGTTCGGGTACGCTCATCGCCCACGATGGCGAGGCGGGGCTATGGTTATGCGACCGCGGCAATCCGGGCATGGCCAGTGGCGGCAGCGGTGATGTGCTCACCGGGGTGATCGCGGCGCTGCGTGCCCAGGGCTTGAGTCCCATCGCCGCGGCGCGACTCGGGGTGTGGGTGCATGCCAGTGCCGGCGATGCCGCGGCGGCGGAGGCGGGTGAGATCGGCATGCTGGCAAGCGATCTGCTCCCCTTCATCCGTGCCGGCATCAATGCCTTACTGGGCCCATGCGCCTGACGCGTGCCATCGCCACACCCCCGGCCATGGAGGCATTGGGTGCGGCCATGGCCTGCGGATTGCGGGCGGGCCAGGTGATTTTTTTTCACGGCGATCTGGGCAGCGGCAAGACCACGTTGATCCGTGGCATGTTGCACGGCCTCGGACACACGGGTGCGGTGAAAAGTCCGACCTATACCCTGGTGGAGTCCTATCAGCTCGCCGGTCGCGAGATTTTTCATTTCGACCTCTATCGGCTGAATGCTGCGGAAGAGCTGGAGTTTCTCGGCATACGCGATTATCTTCAGGGGCAGGGCGTCTGTCTGGTGGAATGGGCAGAGCGCGGGGTGGGCTATTTGCCGCCGCCGGATGTTGACGTTTTCATCGAACCGGAAGAGGATACGCGTACTGTGTTATTGCAATCGCATACCGACAAGGGCGCTGCCCTGCTCGACGGTCTGACATGAGACCGATAAGCCGCTTTATACTCCCCAGCCTCGCTCTGTTCTGCATCGTCCTGTTTCCGCTTTCCGCTTATGCCGCTGTGGTGAGTGTGCAGAATTTGCGACTGTGGCAGGCGCCGGACCACACGCGTCTGGTATTCGACTTAACGGGTCCCCTCGAACATCATTTATTCATCCTCAAAGACCCAGCGCGTATCGTCATCGATCTGGACAATGCACGCCTTACCGGCGAGCTGCCGGTGGTGGATGCCGCGAGTCCTATCGTCTCCGGTCTGCGTTCCGGCGGGCGTGGCGAGAATGGGGTCCGTATCGTCATCGACCTCAAGACGGATGTCCAGCCGCGCACTTTTCTGCTGAAACCCTTTGGCGAGTACGGCGACCGCCTGGTCGTTGATCTGGTCGATACCAAAGTCGTGGAAGAGGAGACCAAGCTGGATGATCAGCCCGCCACCAGCGCAACCGTGCCGGTCAACCGCGACCTGGTCGTCGCCATCGACGCCGGGCACGGCGGCGAGGATCCGGGGGCCATCGGCCGGCGCTATCATACGCGCGAGAAGGATGTGGTGCTGGCCATCGCGCGCGAATTGCAGAAGCTCGTGGCAGCGACGCCGGGTATGCGGCCAGTGATGATCCGCGACGGTGATTATTATGTCGGCCTGCGCGAACGCATCCGTAAGGCCAATCGTCAGGGCGCGGATGTCTTCATCTCTATCCATGCCGACTCCATTCCAGGCAAGCATGCGCGCGGCTCGTCGGTGTATGCCTTGTCGGAGCGCGGCGCCACTAACGAAGCCGCCAAGGTGCTGGCGGACAAGGAAAACGCCGCGGACATGATTGGCGGCGGCGGCCTCGGCGACAAGGACGATCTGCTGCTCAAGGTGCTGGTCGACATGACCCAGAACGCCACCATCGGTGACAGCCTGGACCTGGGCGCGGATGTGCTGACATCTCTGCGTCAGGTGGGTCCGCTGCATGCCTCCAGCGTGTCGCAGGCCGGGTTCATGGTATTGAAGTCGCCGCACATC
>JAYUBZ010000248.1:0-8710 GCA_043740595.1 Gammaproteobacteria bacterium | reverse complement strand
GCAGGTGTGAATGACATCCTCTAACCGATGGTTGCCAGTGTGATAAAGGTGGCTATCGAAGTGAGGGGTATGGGCAGCGTGGCCGTGTCATGCTCACGGTGGTAGCCAGGTGTCCTGAGCAGAAATTTGCTTATCAAGTGTTGCGAAGAACCATCACGCGGTAGGGCGCGCCTTGCGCCGCCTATCGATTAAACGGTACGTGGGGCGCATTCCAACACCTGGTACAAATCGCTGGACTCAGCGTGACTCAGGGTAGCTAGGGTTTGCGATAATAATACCCGTGGGTCCAGTTCAAACTCATCTGGCGTCGGACATTCGCTTCTTTTTCATTCAAGCGCGCCTGGCCATAGAGATGCCCCTGCGCCCAGTGGACGCCGATCTCGCGCATCATGTCGGCTTCCTGTTCCGACTCCACGTGTTCCGCCAGGGTGGTGAGGCCCAATTCGTTGGCGGTGTTCTGGATACCTCGGACGATGGCGCGTACCTTGGGTTCGGTGATGCGCTGGCTGAAGCGGCCGTCGAGTTTCAGGAAGGAGATAGGCAGGTCCGCCAGATATTGGAAAGAGGAGTAGCCGCTGCCGAAATCGTCCAGCGCCAGGCGCGCGCCCAGTTCGATGAAGGGTGCCAGCATCTGGCGTGTGACATCCGGGTTGCCGAGCAGTTCGCGTTCGGTGATTTCGATGACCAGGGGAAAGTGCTTTGTGTCGGTGGCATCTTGCCCGTTGCGCAGCCACTTTACCGAATCAAGCAGTTCTTTGAACATATCCGGATGGCGCAGCAGGTCCCCGGAGATATTGACGAAGTGCAGGATCGGGTTGTCGCTGACGGGCTGCGACAGATAGCGATCGAGCGCACTCAAGACTACGGTGCAGTCGATTTTGTGGGTGAGCTGGAACTGGCTCGCCACCTGCATGAATTCCTCCGCCGCGATGGTGTGGCCGTCGGTGGTGACGATGCGTGCCAGGGCCTCTTCCGCGACGACGTTGCCACTGGCCAGGTCGATGATGGGTTGGTACGCAGGCATGACGCGCTCTTCGCGCAACGCTGTGTCCAGGACATCGCCCATTTGCAATGAGTGGTGCAGTAGCTTGCCGGCATCGACGACGCGATTGCGGCCTGTCTGTTTTGCGTGATGCAAGGCTTCATCCGCGGCCATCAACAGGGTGCGGACTTCACTGCCATTGTCCGGATAGGTGGCGGCACCAAAACTGGCGGTGATGTTCACCAGGTTGGCGCTCACGGGAAATGCGGTGCTGGCGATGGCGGCACGCAGATTTTCGGCGATATTGACCACGTCCCCGGCCTGGGTGTCCGGGAGTATGCAAAGGAATTCATCCCCGGCCCAGCGCCCGACCGCGCCGTGGTTGCGCAGGGTGGCGCGCGCGATCTTCACCACGAGCTTCAACACGGCGTCCGCCAGGTGATGGCCGAAACGTCCATTGACCAGTTTGAAGCGGTCGATGCTGAAGAGGATCAGACCAAACGGTGTGCCGTAGTTTTCACCCCGCGCCCAGGTGGCGTCCAGGGTGTGCTGAAGTTCGTTGCGGTTCATGGTGCGGTAGAATTGCGTGATAGACAGAGGGCTGGTGCTGTGCATGGCCAAAATCCTTTTGTGCCGTCAGTGGGGGAGCCAGAGTATCGAATAATGGCTGGTTTTTCCAGATGGGCCGACCGGCGGCGGGCAGGATTTTATCCCAGCAGACCGCGCAAATTGGCCAGGTGGGCGTCGGCGCGCCCCTGTTTTTCCTCAGGATCGGCGGGTTGGTCGCCCCCCTCCCATTGCAGGTCTTCCGCGGGCAGCTCGGCCAGAAAACGGCTGGGTTCGCAGATATTGGTTTCGCCGTAACGCTTGCGTTTCTTCGCCAGGGAGAAGGTCAGAGACTTGCG
Organism: Gammaproteobacteria bacterium; assembly: GCA_043740595.1. GTDB lineage: Bacteria > Pseudomonadota > Gammaproteobacteria > Acidiferrobacterales > UBA6901 > JANNJF01. The sequence continues at coordinate 6,823 of JAYUBZ010000248.1, read as the reverse complement.
CGCGCGGGTGATGCCCACGTAGGCGAGGCGCCTTTCCTCTTCGATGCCGTCCTGTTCCATACTGACGCGATGCGGCAACAGGCCTTCCTCCATGCCGACGATAAAGACATGGGGGAATTCCAGGCCCTTCGCGGCGTGCAAGGTCATGAGCATGACCTGATCCCCGCTGCTGTCATCGGCATTGTCCAGCATGCCCAGCAGGCTGATGCGCGCGACGGCGTCGGCAAAACTCCTGTCTTCATCCTGGGTGGTGATGCGCTGCATCCAGGCCACCAGTTCGAGCACATTTTCCATGCGCTTCTCGGCGGCCTTGGGGTTGTCGCAGGTTTCCTCCAGCCACTGGTCGTAACGGATATCTGTAATGATTTTGCGCGCCAGGACTGCCGCGTCTTCTTCTTTCGCCAAGTCGGACATTTCCACTGTCCACTGAGTGAAGCGCTGCAGGGCGCTGAGCTGGCGGTCGTTCAGGTGCTGCGTCAGTCCCAGCTCGAAGGAGGCGTCCATCAGGCTCAGCGAACGTTGCGTGGCGTAGTTGCCGAGTTTTTCCAGGGTGTTGGTGCCGATCTCGCGGCGCGGTGTGTTGGCCACGCGCAGGAAGGCGTTGTTGTCGTCGGGATTGCTGATGAGGCGGAAATACGCCATGACGTCGCGGATTTCGGTGCGCTCGAAAAACGAGGTACCGCCGCTCAGGTAATAGGGGATGCGTTGTTCCCGCAGCGCCCGCTCGAACAAGCGCGCCTGGTGGTTGCCGCGATACAGCAGGGCGTAATCCTTGAAGTCGGTACGCTGGGTGAACTTGTGATGCAACAGCTGCGATACCACGCGTTCCGCTTCGTGTTCGCCGTCGCGCGACTGCATGACCTTGATCGGGTCGCCGAACCCCAGGTCGCTCCACAGGCGTTTCTCGAAGATGTGCGGGTTGTTGCCGATGAGGGCATTGGCGGCCTTGAGTATGCGTCCGGTGGAGCGGTAGTTCTGTTCCAACTTGATGACGTTGAGATCGGTAAAGTCGCTCTGCAGTTGCACCAGATTTTCCGGTTGCGCGCCGCGCCAGGCATACACCGACTGATCGTCGTCGCCCACCACGGTCAGGGCGTTGCGCGGCCGCACGATGAGCTTCACCAACTCGTACTGGCAGGCATTGGTGTCCTGGTATTCATCCACCAGCAGGTAATGGATGCGGTTCTGCCATTGCGTGAGAGTATCCGGATGGGTCTGTAGCAGGCGCAGCGGTTGCAGGATCAAGTCGTCGAAGTCCAGGGTATTGCAGGCCAGCAGGTTGCGCGTGTATTCCGTATAGATAAAGGCGGCACCAGCCCGGGTTTGGTCGCCTGCAGCCAAGGCGACCGCCTCCTCCGGCGTGGCCAGGGCGTTTTTCCAGGCGGAGATCTGCCACTGTATTTTCTCCGCCGCACCCTTGGCGCGCGCCGAACCGTCTTTCATCAGTTCGCGTATGAGCGACAGGCTGTCATCCGCGTCGAAGATGGAAAAACCTTTTTTATAACCCAGCAGGTGGCCGTCGCGCCGCAATATGTTGAGACCGAGGGTGTGAAAGGTCGAAACGGTAAGTCCCTTGGATTCCTTGCCCTTGAGCAGGGCCGAGACACGCGTCTTCATTTCGCGCGCGGCCTTGTTGGTGAAGGTCACGGCGGCGATGCGCGCCGGCGGGATGCCGCATTCCTGGATCAGCCAGGCGATTTTGCGCGTGATCACCGACGTCTTGCCGCTGCCGGCGCCGGCGAGCACCAGCAGGGGACCGCTGATGTAGCGCACGGCCTCTTTCTGTCGGGGATTCAGATCTGACAAAGGTGGTTACGATGTGGCTGGTGGCTCAAGCGGTCCATTCTACCTGAGCGCAGCGGTGACGGCTAATGCGGAGTGCGCCTTAAATGTAATCTGCGACGACTGGAGGCTATATGGGTGTGGCGTGGCCAGCATTCATGGGCGAATAGTCTTCCGGCCCGGGTTTACCCAAGAGGCTGAGATAGTTTTGCATGTTGCGGTGCAGGTTGTCCGGATCGCGCACACAGGCATCGATCAGATTCAGCAGCGGGTATTTATCAATCGCCACCAAGGCCAGGCTGCGTAGAATCTGCAGCGTGTGGATACCCTCTCCACGCATGGCATCGCGCCGGCCACGCACCAGCAATCGTCCGAGTTCGTGATGGTGCGAGCCGGCGCTGGTGGCGGTGGTGATCAAATCGCCCAGGCCGGCCCAACGGTAGGGTGTGGTGGCCAGCCCGCCAAAGCCATGGACGATATCGCCGATCTCGGCGAGCGCGGCCACGGCAAGGTGTCCACGCATATTGTCCCCCAGCCGCAACTCATCGGCGACACCGAACAGGATGGCGTAGACATTTTTCAGGATTGCCGACCAGGACGTGCCGATGCGGTCGGTAGACGCCTCGATGTGCAGATCCGACTCCAGGAAGAGGCCGATGGTTTTGTGCAGGGCCTCGTCGTCACTCGCGGCAACCTGGGCGAAGCCGGGTTTTCCGGCACGCAGCTCTTCCGAGATCATCGGCCCGTACAATACGGCATGGGGGATGTTCGTTCCCAGGACCTGGTTGAACACGCCCGTTGGTGTGCGGCCCTGATCGTCCAGGCCTTTGGCGATGCTGAGGCAGAGAGTCCGGCGCGACAGGGCCGGTAGCAGATGGGTGATCAGATCGAAGTGTGGCTGTGCCGGCAGACAGAAGAGAACGAAATCGCAGTCAGACACCAGACTTAGCGGCTCGATCGAAGTGCTGCCATCGCGGGGAGTGCGATCCCAAACGACGAGAGGGTGCCGGGCCCCCAGGAGGTGTTGCAGGGCGTGGCCCATTTCGCCGTAGCCGAGGATCAGGACTTTGCGTGCTGCGTTCTGCACTATCATTTCCTTTGGTGTGTATCGCGGGGTAGGCAGAAAACTACCTGCTCAGTTTACAATGGCCAATAGTCCAAATAACAGCAGTCTTTAACATGGAGGCCTCTTGGCGCCGCCGTCCCGAAACAGAATCATTTTTGTTCCCGGTAAGAACCCCAAGCCCCTGCCGGCGGTGCATCGGGCCTTGTTGTGGCGATGCCTGCTTGGCGGTGTGCGGCATGCCGATCCGGAATTGGTAGCCCTGTTGTGCGCGGCGCAGGATAGCTTTCAACTTGCGGCCTGGAATGGCCGCTATTACCACCAGATCAAGGCCGCGGAAGACGAGATTCCCTGGATCGATGCAATGCTGGAAAAATCCGGCCCCGACCCGCAGGACGTGCGCGAGGCATTGAGTGGGTGGCGTCGCAGGGCGCGCTGGTTATACACCCTGGCCGATAAATTTCCCTTCCTGATCACGTTGCTGCCCAGTGATGCCGTGAAGAGCACAATCCGCGAGACCGAACGTTATTTCAGCAACCGCGATGACATCGGCCGGCAGGTGCGGGAACTGCTCAAGGCACCGCTGCGTCGTATGTTCGCCGATGGCGATCGGGTGATGGTCATCGGCCACAGCATGGGCTCCATCATTGCCTACGATGCCTTGTGGGAGTTGTGGCATGAAGAGCAAAACCCCGGCCGTATCGATTTGTTTCTGACCCTCGGCAGCCCCTTGGGGATGCAATTTGTCCAACAGCGTCTGGTGGGTTTTCGGGAGTCACCGGGCCGGCGTTTTCCGGGGAACATCCGGCGGTGGCAAAACGCGGCGTCCCAGGGAGATCTGACGGCGCTGGATCGCGCCCTCAAGGATGATTTTTCCCCCATGGTGGCACAAGGGCTGACCGAATCCATCGACGACATGAACGCAGGCTTGTATACCTATTATCGCAACCAGGACGGGCTTAATGTGCACCGCTCTTACGGATACCTGGCCCATCCCCTTATCGGTCGCGTGATCGCCGATTGGTGGCGCGCTGGAGGCTAAGGCCTTTTTAAAAGTAGTGAGCGGCCAAGCGCCAGTCTATTTTGGCTGCAAGGCAGCTTTCTTGATGTCCTTGGTGTCCTGGTGGTGCAGAATCACATTCATTTGGAGTTGCGTGGCGGCGGGTGATCGGGGTAAGGGCCAGACAGACTCAGGTTTGCTATGGTCAGACCTGCTGGAATGCTTTAGATTAAGACCGGTGCGGCGAGGAAGGGGGTGCTCGCTGGCGGGAAGTCGACCGGGCGCGCCCCTATGTATGAATGGAAACCGGAGGGAACAAGCGACATGGCCAGCAAGAAATACGTCAACGCCGTCATCTCGGAGACGGCCGGGGAGAGCAGTCTGCCCATCCTGGAAGGCGTGATGGGCCCGCCCGCCATCGACATCCAGACCCTTTATGCCCGCCATGGCCTGTTGGCCTACGATCCGGGATTCCGCTCCACCGCCTCCTGCTTGAGCGCCATCACCTTCGTGGACGGCGATGCGGGTGTGCTGTTGTATCGCGGCTATCCCATCGAGGAGCTGGCGGAGAAGAGCAACTTCCTGGAGGTCGCCTATCTCCTGATGTACGGTGATCTCCCCGACACCAAACAGCTCTCCGAATACCAGTCGACCATCCATCAGCACAATCTGTTGCACGAGCAGGTGCTGTACTTCTATCGGGGTTTCCGCCGCGATGCCCACCCCATGGCGGTGATGGTCGGTGTGGTGGGGGCCTTGTCGGCGTTTTATCACGAAGTGATGGACCTGCATGACCAGCAGGAACGGGAACTGGCCGCCATCCGCCTCATCGCCAAGATCCCGACCATTGCCGCCGCCAGCTTTACCTACAGCACCGGCCGTCCCCAGCGTTATCCCAACAACGGACTGGACTACGCCTCCAATTTTATTCAGATGCTGTTCGGTCTGCCGAACAGTGAATACATCGTGAATCCAGTGGTGGCGCGTGCCATCGATCGGATATTGATCCTGCACGCCGACCACGAACAGAACGCCTCGACCTCCACCGTGCGCATCGCCGCATCCTCCGGCGCCAATCCCTTCGCCTGTATCGCCGCGGGCATTGCCAGCCTGTGGGGTCCCGCGCATGGCGGGGCCAACGAGGCGGTTCTAAAAATGCTGTCTGAGATCGGCAAGGTGGAAAATATCCCCAAGGCCATCGCCCGCGCCAAGGACAAAAACGACCCATTCCGGCTGATGGGGTTCGGTCACCGCATCTACAAGAACTTCGACCCGCGCTCGCGTGTCATGCAGGAAAGTGCGCGCGAAGTGCTCGAGCACCTGGGGGTCAACGATCCGTTGCTGGAGGTGGCGGTAAAGCTGGAGGAGATCGCGCTGCAAGACCCGTATTTTATCGAGCGCAAGCTGTATCCCAACGTGGATTTTTATTCGGGCATATTACTGCGCGCCATGGGGCTGCCCATGAACATGTTTACCGCCATTTTTGCCGTGGCGCGCACCGCAGGCTGGGTAAGCCATTGGCTGGAATTGCATAAGGATTCGGGGCACGGCATCGACCGGCCACGACAAGTGTATGTAGGACATGAACTACGTCATTATTCCAAAAAGAAATAAAACACTACAGCTACACTTGGTAAGTCGACAATGACAATAATTCGGTGGTGGAGTCGTGCGTGCCTGATTATAGGCGCATTGGTCTGGTTTCAGGGGTGGAGTACAGCGGTCTATGCCGGCATCAGTCATGATCCTTCGTTGACGTGGCATTCCCTGCGCAGTCCGAATTTTGTGGTGCACTTTCATGATGGCGAAGAGCCTCTGGCGCGTGTCAGCATCGGCATTGCGGAACAGGTGCATGCACGCCTCAGCCCGCTCCTCGATTGGAGCCCGGCGGAACCCACGGACATCGTTCTGTCCGATGGCATCGACCTGTCGAATGGGTATGCCCAGGTATTTCCGGCGGACCGGATCAATATTTTCGTCAACCCGCCGGATAACATCAACGGCCTGGAGGATCATGGCGGCTGGCTCGAGACGGTCATCACCCACGAATACACACACATCCTGCATCTTGATAAGGCGCGCGGCGCACCGCGTTTCCTGCGGCATATTTTCGGGCGTAACTTTCTACTGTTCCCGAACGTCTTCCAGCCGAGCTGGCTGATCGAGGGCATCGCTACGTATGAAGAGACCGATGCACGGCACGGTCATGGACGCGGTCAGAGCGCTTATTTCGATATGCTGATGCGCGAGGAGTCGCGCAACGGCATCAAACCCCTTTCCCAGGTCAATCAGCCGATCGCCACCTGGCCGGGGGGCTCCACGCCGTATCTCTATGGTGTTCAATTTTACAACTTCATCGCCGATACCCAGGGTCCGCAGAAAATTCCCCAGCTGGTGGAAAACTACAGCAAGAATATCATCCCCTTTTTCATCAACAGCAACAGCCGTCGCGTGCTGGGCAAAAGCATGAAGCAGTTGTGGCCGGAGTTTGACCGGTATGTCGGCAATAAATACGCCGGCCAGCTGGCTGCGATACAGGCGCGCGGCGTGCGTCAGGGGACACGCATTACACAGGACGGTTATTTCACCGGCGCCGCGCGCGCCTTGGCGGACGGCACGCTCTTTTATCTGCGTTCCGACGGGAAATCCGAACCTGCCTTGATGGTGTTGCGGCCGGGCCGGAGCCGGGCGGAACATCTGGTGGATGTGCATACTTCCGCGCGCTTCGACGTGAATGCCAGCGCCGGAATATTACTCGCCCAACCGGAGGTCTTTCACAACGCGGATTTTTATTACGATCTCTATCGTGTCGATATGCACAGCGGCCACACCCAACGACTTACCCATGGCGGGCGCTACCACTTTGCCGCCTGGAGCCCGGACGGCAAGGGTATCGCCGCCGTGCGTGAGGTCCTCGGTGTGAGCAGCCTGCTGCGGCTGACGCCCGAGGGCAAGCCGGTGGAAACCCTGTGGACCGG
>JAYUBZ010000247.1:0-1943 GCA_043740595.1 Gammaproteobacteria bacterium | reverse complement strand
TTCTCGCTGGAGGTAAGCTTGGAAAGGTTGGGCGGCAGGGGCACCACCACCTTGAATCGACTCGCCCGTTACCGTGTCAATAGGCTTTCTCGCAGCCCCGCTGGGATATCAGCTAAAGGTGGGTTGAGCAGTTACCTTCGTCGTGAGCGGGCTGCCCGCGAAAAAGGTCGGCCGTACTCGGTGGTTCGATCCGGACGCAGTAGCTCGTTGGTTTGCGGCGCGGCCGGTAAACCGAAATGCCGCCTGACCTATGAGGTGCGCCTCCGCGCAGGCACGAGCGCCACCAGGCTGAAACGGAACCCCCGCCTCCCCGGCAAGGGAGGCGGCGGCCAGACGTGACCCGCGAAACAGCAACGATCGCGGGCTTTGTTGCGACCCATTTCAAAGGAGCGCGCCCTATGTGTGGCACGTCGATTCTGAAAAAAGTAGACCCATGCGCTGAGTCGCGCGGCCCAATCCAGTTTGTCCGGGGCGCGCAGATGCGCCCGATAGCAAACTGTCTGCCGGGCCCGTTGCCGGCATTCGCAGGAGATGCACCGCAGACCGGCCCCCGTCCCTACATTAAAGCATCGACCCTCGGCCCAGGTCTGCGTCGGTCCCTCACCGCGTTTGAACGCCGCCGATTTGTGGCCCGCTTGGATGCCCATGAGCGCGCTGGGCAACTGCCCACGAAACACCGGCGTTTGGGCGAGGCGCTGCTCAACCGGCTAGGCTCTGACGGCCAGTGCGACCCGAGCCACGCCACGCTCGCCCTTGATACCGGCTACTGCGTCCGCACAGTGCAGCGAGGACTGAAGACGATGCGCTGGCTCGGACTAGTTGAGTGGGAGAACAGGATTGTGCGGGACGGCGAATGGGCGGCTCACCAAACCAGCAACTCCTATACCCTGCACCCGGAGGGCCTAGTCCAGCCGGGCTTTGAACACTGGCGGGAGGAAAGGCGGGTGAAGCGGGCGGAGCGCGCCGCCGAAGTCGTGTTGCTGGAGGTGCGGATGGTGAGCCTCCACGATGGACACAGTGGCCGACAAACCGAAGCACCTAGTACATTCTCTGCTGTACTAGTTCCGCACGCGCGCGGAGTTTCCGCGCAGATCGCTGCTTTGGCGCTCATGACAGCAGAGCAGCGAACCCGAATGGAGGCGCACAAAGCGGCGGTCCGACGAGGGCTCACTTTTCGGACCTGAAACACAGCCCTCAGCTCCCACGCAAAATGCCAGTATGTCACGGCACGACGCCATAGCTTTGTCCGCAAACGCAGGATGGACGCAGCGGCACCTGGCTGAAGGTGAAATGCCTTGGGCGCGAAGAACTGATCGTGCTGGGCTGGACGCCACCGGCTGGCAGCCGGGAAGGGATTGGTGCGCTGCAATTTGGCTATCATGATCCAGAGGGGCGCCTGCACTATGCCGGTGGAGTTGGGACCGGATTTGCTGGCGTCCCTCGCGCGCGCCTGCGACCGAAAAGAATTGTCCCGTGGGGGCCCCGCCCGCCCCCGCCCCCCAGCGGCCCGCGCTGGCGCTGTTCGCCCGACCGCGCTGTGCGCGCGCAAAGTAGACCAGCCCCGCCGAATAGACCCTGCAGTGACAAACTTTGTGCTAGATAAGGTTATTTAGCATAGATTATCAGCACAAACGCGGCCCTGGAGATCCCATGAAAAAAGCCCTGGCGCCCCCGGCCAAACCCGCCCCGCCAACCGTGCTGGCCGCCAATCTCGCCAGCTACGCGGCGCAGGCGGAAGGCGCCTTCGCTCCCAACACCATCCGCGCGCTGCTGGCCGACCAGCGGGTGTTCGGGGCGTTCTGCGACCAGCACGGCGTCACCGATTTGCCAGCGACACCGGCGACGGTCGCAGCCTTCGTCCGGTCGATGGCGGCCACGAAGAAACCCTCGACCATTCGACGCTATCTCGCCTCCATCAGCCACAAGCACCGCGCTGCGCAGGC
>JAYUBZ010000246.1:0-1515 GCA_043740595.1 Gammaproteobacteria bacterium | reverse complement strand
TGGCCGGACGCGCGCACATAAAGACCGGCAGTCTGGATGATGTGCGCGCCCAGGCCGGACTCGTCCTCGACCGGCAGGGCCGCCGCATGCTGGTGGTGTCCCTGCAGAACGCCCGGCATGCCGAAGGCTACGGCGGCGAGGCGGTGCAGGATGCCTTATTGCACTGGGTGTACGAACGCCCATGATCGCCGCGGTTTCCTGGCGCGTCGGCCTGCGCTAGGATAGCGGTTTTTCCCCGCACCCAGGGATCGTCCACACCCACTCCATGTTGCGATTGACTGAAATAAAACTCCCCCTCGACCATCCCGAGGCCGCGCTCAAGCGCGCACTGCTGCACAAATTGCAAATCAAGGAAGCCGGGCTCACGCAGTTCACGGTCCAGCGTCGCGCCGTGGATGCGCGCAAGCCGGCAGTCATCAGCCTGATCTACACCGTGGATGTTGAACTGAGCGACGAGGATGCAGCGCTGACGCGCCTCGGGCGCGACCCCCACGTGGCACGCGCCCCGGACATGACGTATCACTTCGTGGCCCAGGCACGGGAAAAACCGGCGCAACGTCCGGTGGTGATCGGCACCGGACCCTGCGGCCTCTTCGCCGGTCTGATCCTGGCGCAGATGGGCCTGCGTCCGATCATCCTGGAGCGCGGCAAACCGGTGCGTGAGCGCACCCGGGACACCTTCGGCTTGTGGCGCCGGCGCGAACTCAATCCGGAATCCAACGTGCAGTTCGGCGAGGGCGGTGCCGGCACGTTTTCCGATGGCAAGCTGCACAGCCAGATCAAGGACCCCAAGTATTACGGACGCAAGGTGCTTACTGAATTCGTTCAGGCCGGTGCGCCGGCGGAAATTCTCTACCTCAACAAGCCGCACATCGGCACCTTCCGGCTGGTGGGGGTGGTGGAGAAGCTGCGCGCGACCATTGAATCCCTCGGTGGCGAGATACGTTTTCACAGCCGCGTCAGCGATCTCGATATCGACGGCGGGCAAGTGTTGGGTGTGATGCTGGCGAGCGGAGAGCACATCGCGACGCGGCATGTCGTGCTGGCGGTGGGGCATAGCGCGCGCGACACGTTTCACATGTTGCACGAGCGCGGCGTGTATCTGGAGGCCAAGGCGTTTTCCATTGGTTTTCGCATCGAGCATCCCCAGTCCCTCATCGACCGCAGCCGCTACGGCCGGCACGCAGGACACCCGGCCCTGGGCGCGGCGGATTACAAACTGGTGCATCACTGCCGCAACGGCCGCTCGGTGTACAGCTTTTGCATGTGTCCCGGTGGCACGGTGGTGGCGGCCACCTCGGAAGCGGGACACGTGGTGACCAATGGCATGAGTCAGTATTCGCGCAACGAGCGCAACGCCAACAGCGGCATCGTCGTGGGTATCACGCCGGAGGATTATCCCGGGCATGTGCTCGCCGGCATCGCCTTGCAGCGCGATCTGGAGGCGCGCGCCTTCCAGCTGGGCGGCGGAAATTACAGCGCGCCGGCACAGCTATTGGGCGATTTTCTCGCCGC
>JAYUBZ010000245.1:0-5580 GCA_043740595.1 Gammaproteobacteria bacterium | reverse complement strand
TTTGCCCACCTTGTGGTCTGGCTGGCCATTGATATACAGCAGATTCGGGCTGCCGCCGGCCAGGCCTACCTGCGCCTCGCGCGCCTCCCCCGGCCCATTGACCACACAGCCGATGACCGCGACGTCCATGGACTCGCGCACGTCTTCGAGCCTGGCCTCCAGCGCATTGACCGTGCCGATCACGTCGAACTCCTGACGCGAGCACGAGGGGCAGGCGATAAGATTGATGCCGCGGCTGCGGATGCGCAGACTCTTGAGGATGTCGAAACCAACCTTGATCTCTTCCACCGGGTCGGCCGCGAGAGAAATGCGGATGGTGTCGCCGATGCCTTCCGCCAGCAGCATGCCGAGGCCAATGGCGGACTTCACCGCGCCGGCGCGTAAACTGCCGGCCTCGGTGATGCCCAGATGCAACGGCTGATCGGTTTGTGCGGCGAGCAAGCGGTACGCCGCCACCGCCATGAAAACGTCCGAGGCCTTCACGCTCACTTTGTAATTGTGGAAGTCGAGCCGCTCCAGATGGTCGATGTGGCGCAGGGCGGATTCCACCAGGGCGTCCGGCGTCGGCTCACCGTATTTCTTTTGCAGGTCCTTTTCCAGGGAGCCGGCATTGACGCCGACGCGGATGGGGATGTTGCGGTCACGCGCGGCATCCACCACCTGGCGCACACGATCTTCGCGTCCGATGTTGCCCGGATTGATGCGCAGGCAATCGGCGCCGAGTTGCGCGACCCGCAGGGCGATCTTGTAGTCGAAATGAATATCGGTGACCAGGGGAATGGTCACTTGCTGACGGATCTTGGCGAAGGCCTCCGCCGCCTCCATGGAGGGGATGGAGATACGCACGATATCGGCACCGGCATTCGCAAGCGCCTGCACCTGTGCGACGGTGGCGGCCACGTCGCAGGTCTCGGTATTGGTCATGCTTTGTACGCTGATCGGCGCATCGCCACCGACAGCGACGTTGCCGACCATGATCTGTCGACTCTTGCGGCGCACGATGGGGCTGGGATTATGCATGTCAGGGGCTAGTCGCGTTTTCAGGGTGAGACACAAGTTCCTGACCCAGGGTAAAGCGCGCGATCAAGCCGCGCTTGTACGGACTGATGTCGTAGGGTTTGCCATTGAACTCGACGCGTACCCCCGGGGCATTACCAATGAACACCTTGAGCGGGGCTAAGCCCTCTAATACCACCCGGCGCCCGGCGGGAACGGTTTCGTAGATGAGCTTATTTTGCAAGGCATCACGCACATCGACCCAGCTCTCTTCGTCGGCGTACAACACCAGGTTGGCATGGATTTCAGGGGAGGCGCCATGTATCGCCACGGCTGGCGCACCCGTTTGCGTGCCCGCCGCCAGCGGCCTGGGCAGCATGGCGATGGGTGTCGGCGCGGGCTTGGGGGTCGTCGGTCGTTCGCGCACGGGCGTCACCACCGGGGGCGTTGGCACGTTACCGCCCCGCTCAAGTATAAGTGTAGGGATGGGTAGGGGCGTCACGGCCAGCGCATCGGGACCACCCAATGCAACCGCATTACTATCGGCATGTACCAGAGACGGAGTGGAATCCGCAGTCGGACTGGCATACGGCTCTGTGGCGGGTGGCGTCGTTGTTGCCTGTTCCGGGTGAAGCTTGGCGGGTTCGTTTTCGCGTCCCTGCCACCACGTCACTGCCAGACCGAGCACGATCGCAATCACCACATAAGTGGCGAACTTGACCTGATGGTCCTGACTGGTGATCTCCTCTTTGGGTGCCAGGCTGCTCAGGCTATGCTTCTTGCTGCTGCCCGACAACGTGGCATAGGCCGCCAGTATTTGCTCAGGTTTCAATCCAAGTAGATTGGCATACCCACGCAGATACCCACGCACATAGGTTGGACCGGGCAGATTGGCGTAGTCGTCGCTCTCCAGATAGACGATCTGGCGTATCGCCAAGTGCAGCCGTTGCGCCACCTCCTCCCGGCTCAAACCTTGGGCGACGCGCGACTGACACAAAAGACTTCCCGGTCCGGAACCTTGTGAACAATTGATTTGATCGTTATCCATCACCCTAACCTTTTACTTACCTGCCTGTTATCTTGGCGAGCTCTTTGGCTTCTTCCGACTTGGGAAACTTTCCCCGCAACCGGAAGGCGTAGCTCGCCTGGGTATCCTTGGCTCCAAGTGCCTTTTCAATTCTTACCGCCAGCAACAGGGAGTCGGGAGTGTCCTGGGATGCCTCGAAAAAACGCTGCATGAATCCGCGCGCGGCGAGCGGCTGCCCGGATTCGAAACTGATGAGTGCCATATTGTACAGCGCAACGGGTGAGCGTGGGTTTATCGTCAACGCATTGCGGAAATATTTGACTGCCGATAGTCCATGCTCCGGGCGTTGCTGCAGACACATGCCGGCGTTGAGGTTGGCTTTTTCCTGCGAGGGATAAAGCGGATTGCTCAACGCGCTGTTGAATTGATCTATCGCTTCCTTCACGCGCCCGTGCTCACATAAAAATACCGCAAAATTGTTGCGCGCCTCGGAATTGGTGGCGTCCTCGTCAATGGACTTTAGGAAATACTTTTCCGACTTGTCATCGTCACGTAGACGCTGTTGGACCAGCGCCATGATGTTGTTGGCCTGCGAGTCGTCGGAATTGAGGGCCAGGGCCTCGTTCACCTCCTGCAGGGCAAACCCCGTCTGATTGCGCAGGAGGTGGCCGACAGCAAGCTGGGTATGAATACTGACCAGCTTGGTATTCTCAACGGCACGATTGCGCGTCTCGGCGGTACTGCATGCATTCAATAGTATGCCCAAGAGCAGCACCGGGACGAGTCGCACTGCTGTGGCGATCAAACCATTCACTGGGCGGTCCCTGGGGCGGTAACCCGTTTGAGCGAACGGCGGGTACGATCTATAACCCGCCCGGCCAATTGTCCGCAAGCGGCATCGATATCATCGCCGCGCGTCTTGCGCGTCATGGTGGTCAGGTTGGCGCGCATCAGAATATCGCGGAAACGATCGATCACGTCACGTTCCGAGCGCTGGTATCCGGAGTCGGGAAAGGGATTAAACGGTATAAGATTTACCTTGGAGGGGACATCCTGCAGCAGGCGCGCCAGCTCGCGCGCATGTGCCGGCGTATCGTTGACACCCGCGAGCATCACGTACTCGAAGGTCACGCGCCGACGATGGTCGCCGGCCACGTAACGCCGGCACGCGGCCAGCAGTTCTGCGATGGGATACTTCTTGTTGAGGGGTACCAATTGATCGCGCAGCGCGTCATTCGGCGCATGCAAGGACACCGCGAGACTCACGGGGCACGCCTCGCGCAGGCGATCCAGCATCGGCACCACGCCCGCGGTGCTCAGTGTCACCCGCCGTTTCGACAGACCATAGGCCATGTCATCCAGCATGATCTGCATGGCCGGCAACACATTGTCGAAATTCAGTAATGGCTCGCCCATGCCCATCATGACCACATTGGTGATAATGCGCTGACTTTTGGGATCGCGGCCGAGGGCGCGGTTGGCCACCCACACCTGGGCGATGATCTCGGCGCTGGATAGATTGCGGTTGTAGCCTTGACGCGCGGTGGAACAAAAAGAGCAATTCAACACACAACCGACCTGGGATGAAACACACAAGGTACCGCGGTCGTCCTCCGGTATGAATACCGACTCGATGCAATTGCCATCCGCCAGCCGCAACAGCCACTTGCGCGTGCCATCCTCCGCCACCTGGTCAAGCACGATCTCCGGCACTTCGATCACGGACGTTTCCTTCAGGCGCGTGCGCAGGTCCTTGCTGATATTGGTCATGGCGTCGAAATCCGACACGCCATAATGATGTATCCACTGCATAACCTGGCCGGCGCGAAACGGCTTCTCCCCGATGCCGGTAAAAAACGCCTTCAGGCCCGGAAGATCCAGGCCCAGAAGGTTGGCGGCATCAAAGGTGGACATGGGGCTCACTCTCAACGTGTGCGCGGACAGAGGGCGATTTCAGGAAAGAAGTAACTGATCTCGGCGCGCGCGGTTTCCGCGGCGTCGGAACCGTGCACGGCGTTTTCCTCGACGCTCGAAGCAAAATCCTTGCGGAGGGTGCCGGCGGCGGCGTTTTGTGGATTGGTGGCGCCCATGATGTCGCGGTTCTTCTGCACGGCGTTTTCACCCTCCAGCACCTGCAGCATCACCGGGCCGGACACCATGAACTTCACCAGATCTTTGAAGAATGGGCGCTCCTTGTGCACTGCATAGAAGCCCTCCGCCTGAGACTGGGTAAGGTGCAGCATTTTTGCCGCCACGATACGCAAACCGGCCTTCTCGAAGCGCGCATAGATCTCGCCGATATGATTTTTCGCCACCGCATCCGGTTTGACGATGGAAAAAGTACGTTCTAACGCCATGAAAACTCCAATGTTTGTCTAGAGGCCACTGCGGCCGGGCCGGCCGGCTGCGATACCGGCCTTTACGTTTAAATTCCGCAGTTTAACGGTTCAGGCGCAGACACACAATCAAACCGGTCTTGCCATGGACACCGACCGTCCAGCGGGCCCATCCTGCCCATGGAAGGGACGTAGTTTCGACGGGGAAAGGGGCTAGTAGTTCGCAGTTCGTAGGGTGGGCATCGCCCACCACCGGAGTCTATCGACGCCCTGTGTGATGGGCGATGCCCACCCTACGGGTTCAAGGACCTGAGTCCATGCCATTCGGGTCAGTAGCCGGCCTCGTCGATCCAGGCCAGCTGGATGGCCTCGAGTATCTTTTCCCCGCAATGCCCGGGATCGTCGGAAAATTCATCCAAATCCTGCACCCACTCCATCAGGTCGGTAAATCGAACCTGCCGCGGGTCGATGTCCGGGTGCTTGTCCTGCAGGGCCATGGCGATCTCCAGGCTCGCGGTCCATTTTAGTGACATACTCTCTCCTCCAGCCTCAATGGGTCTCAGAAACCATGTTGATCGTATATTTGGGTATCTCGATCACCAGATCCTGATCCCCAACCCGGGCCTGGCAACTCAGGCGTGAGGCCGGCTCCAGCCCCCAGGCCTTGTCCAGCAAGTCCTCTTCTTTTTCTTCCGCCGGCGCCAGGGAACTAAACCCTTCGCGCAAAATGACGTGGCAGGTGGTGCAGGCACAGGCCTTTTCGCAGGCGTGTTCGATGTGCAAGCCTGCGGCGAGGGCGGCGTCACAGATACTGATACCCGGTTCGGCGTTGATAGAGGCGCCTTGCGGGCAGATCTCCGCGTGCGGTAAAAACGTCAACTTCGTCATCACTGATTCCTATTTGAATTCATCCAGTCGATGTCCCGCCAAGGCCTGGCGGATACCGGCATCCATGCGGCGTGCGGCAAAATCCTGGGTGGCGGCATCCAACGCCTCAATAGCTTGCTTGATCCGGTTGCCGTCGCTGCCGGCACGTGCGGCGCGCAACGCCTGCAACCGTTGGTCGATGACGGCGTGCTCCGCCGGGCTAAGCAGGGCTTCGCCATCGGCCGCCAAGGCGGCCACGACGGCGGCATCAACACCCTCCGCATCCACCTGCTTTTCACGCAGCGCCCGCGCAGCACTATCGCCCTGGGCGTGCTCGATGGAATCGCGCAGCAT
>JAYUBZ010000244.1:0-4578 GCA_043740595.1 Gammaproteobacteria bacterium | reverse complement strand
CGTACAAAAAACTGCGGGGTGACGCGGCCAATGCCACCACCACCACCTATGCCACCACCTATGCCAAGGTGACCTTCTGATTCAGTGAAATACTTATTCCGGTGGGCCATGCTAGCCTTCGTCTTGCATGGCCTATGGGAAGTCGCGCAGCTCCCCCTTTATACCTTGTGGAGTGATCCAAATCGCCCGCGTGTCGTTTTTTACCTGCTGCACTGTGTTGGGGGTGATGTATTGATCTCCTCGGCGTTATTTCTGCTTGCGGCCGCTGTCCTGAGGGATTTCGCCTGGCCGATACATTGGCCATGGCGTGGCGGCATAATCGTCATTCTGTCCGGTCTTGCCTATACCGGCTTCAGCGAGTGGTACAACGTTTATCAACGGCATTCGTGGAATTATACCGACGCGATGCCGCTGGTCTTCGGGATAGGCCTTGCTCCTTTAGTGCAATGGATCGTGGTGTCTGCCCTTATGGTCGCGGCGATCGGGTACCGGAAAAGATAGACTTGATGTGCCTGGTCTGGTAAATATTTTCCATTCAGTTTTTCTTAAAGATTCTCGACCGAATTCGTTAATACATAACCCGTGCGACATCCACTACGCGTTCAAGGGATCAATCCGGACTCTGTAAGGCGGCATCAGGCCCGACATTCTGGCGCAATACCTTACCCAGCAGCAACACGAACGGCAGCATGACCACGAAACTCCACGCGACCAGGACGAAGGCGTCCACCAGACCCTGCATCTGCGCCTGGCGTCCCAACTCGTGGCCCAGGATGACCGCCGCCTGTGGATCGGTCACCCTGAGACCAAGTCGCGCAAGGTATTGCGTCACCGCCGTGTTATAGACATTGAGGTGTGCGCCGAGCTGGTTCCACGTAACCTGCGTCTCACGCACCATCATTGTGACGATAACCGAAATGCCGATGGAGGACCCGATGGTGCGCATAAGGCTGTAGACGCCTGCGGCCTCCGCCGAGTATTGCGGCGGTAGCGTCGAGAACGCGATGGCCGACAATGGCACGAAGATCAGGCCAAGGCCGAAGCCCTGCACCAGTACCGGCCACACCAGGGTCCAGGTATCGACATACAGGTTGTAGCGCGTCATCGCATAGGAACCCAGCATGCCGAAGATGAGACCGACGGCAACCAGATAACGCGGTTGTACGTGATTGATGATGCGACCAACCAGCATCATGCTCGCCATGCTTGCCACGCCGCGCGGCGCCATCAACCAGCCGGTGGTCAGGGCGGGGTAACCGAGCAGGCCCTCGAGCATAATCGGCTGCAGGACCATGGCGCCGAACATCCCGAGGCCGAACAACGTCATCAGCAGGGTGGAGGTGGAAAAGTTGCGGTCGCGAAAGATGCCGAGGTGAAACAGGCTGGGACCACGCGTTGTCGCCGCGTGGTAAATGAAGCCGGCAAAACCGACGACGCTCAGTGCCGCGGCCAATTGGATGGCGTGAGAATCGAACCAATCATCCTGGTTTCCGTAGTCGAGCACGAACTGTAATCCGGCAATACCGGCGGCGATGAGCGCGAGCCCCCACCAATCCATGGCGCGCGATTTGCGCGGTGTATCCGGAACGCTGCGCCAGGCGAGCAGCAGGGACAGCAGTCCGACGGGCAGGTTGACGTAGAAGGTCCAGCGCCAGTTGAGGATCTCGGTAAGGTAGCCGCCCAGGGTGGGGCCCATGATCGGGCCGACCATCACGCCCATGCCCCAGATCGCCATGGCTCTCCCACGATCGTGTGGCGGAAAGTTTTGAACCATGATCGCCTGCGACAATGGCACGAGCGCTGCACCGAAGGCGCCCTGCAGCAAGCGGAACACCACCATCTCGCCGAGGGTCGTGGCGATACCGCAGAGGCCGGAGGCCAGGACGAAACCGCCGACGCTCAACAGCAGATAGTTTTTCTGGCCGAGACGATCGGTGAAATAGCCGGTGAGCGGCATGAAGATGCCCGAGGCGACGAGGT
Organism: Gammaproteobacteria bacterium; assembly: GCA_043740595.1. GTDB lineage: Bacteria > Pseudomonadota > Gammaproteobacteria > Acidiferrobacterales > UBA6901 > JANNJF01. The sequence continues at coordinate 2,598 of JAYUBZ010000244.1, read as the reverse complement.
AGCTCGTCAGCACCCAGGTGATCTGTTCCGGTGTAGCGTTGAGATCCCCCTGCATGTGTGGCAAGGCGACGTTGACGATGGTGGTGTCGAGTACCTGCATGATGGTAGCGGACATGACCGCCACCGTCACTAAAAAACGCCCCTTATTGTTTTCAGGTGCGTTCATGCAACGTCATCGTTCCTTGACCCTCTGCGTGCGGGTTGCGCCCCCGGAAGGGGACAGGGGGAGAGGGAACGTAAGCTAAACGTGTGTGCCACTTGTTCAGAGGTTCTCCACAGCATGGTGCGGCATCGTGCCACCTTCGCGGTTAACGTTGTGACTCAGCAATATTGTTCGATACCTGCGCAGCCCGTTGGGTCGTGGACGACCCAAACCGAACCGTGACCTCCGCGCTTGTGCCGATGCGTAATGGAAAATCGGGATCCGGGTCGAGGACAAGGATTTTTACCGGCACGCGCTGCGTAACCTTGACCCAGTTGCCAGTGGCGTTTTGTGGCGGTAGTAGTGAAAACGCCGTGCCGCTGCCGCTGCTGAGGCTTGCAACCGTGCCGTGGAAGAGGTGGTCAGGATAGGTATCGACATGGATCTCGGCAGCGTCGCCGCGGTGGATATCGCCGAGCTCGGTCTCCTTGAAATTGGCATCGATCCAATACTGGTCGGTGCCGATAATGGCGAATAACGGCGCGTCTGCCTGAACCACGCTGCCCGGTCGCAACGATAAGTTGGCGATAATCCCGCTGGCCGGCGCCCTGACATGCGTGTGTTCCAGGTCAAGCTTTGCCTCTTGCAGCGTGGCGGCCGCGGCGGTTAACGCCGCTTTGGCAGTCGCAACGGTGGTGGTGGCGTCATCGGCTGTATGGGACGATACGAAGTGTTGCCGTACCAGTGTCCGTACCCGCTGTTCATTGCGCAGCGCGTTTTGCAGCTCGGCCTTCCGTTGGCGCCATTGCGCCCCCGTCTTCTCCATCGCAAGCCGGAATGGTTCCGGGTCGATCTCGAGCAGTTCCTCACCTTGAATGACCGTCTGGTTGTTGGTGACGCGGACACTCTTCACCTGGCCGCTTACCTGCGCTGCCATCTGTACAACGTGTGCGTTGACATAGGCGTTATCGGTGCTGACAAAGTGACTTGAGTAGCGCCAATACCAGTATCCTCCACCGAGCGTTACGGCAAGCACCACACCCGCGACGCTCGCGCGCAAGAGCCGGCGTGGTGTATCGAGATGAAACATTGTGGTCATCGGGCGGTCTCGGTACGGCGTGGTTTTTCGTTGCGCGTGTCGATGGATTGCTGGACGCGCTTGAGGGTGCGTATGCAGACGCGCATATCGTTCGCCGAAATTCCGGCAAGCAGTTCCCGGCGTAACTCAGTCGCGACAGCCGTGATCTGTTTTATGACCCGCAACGCCCGTGGCGTCAGGTGCACAGTCTTGCAGCGGCGGTCAAGTTTTCCCTCGCGCCGGTGGATATAATCGTCGCGCATGAGCCGGTCGAGGAGAGTAGTCAGCGTGGCGCCTTCTATGCCGAGCACCTTCGCCAGCTGTTTCTGCGTCATGTCTTCAGCGCAACGATGCAATTGTAACAGCGCCAGCCATTTTGCCTGGGACAAACCCAGTGGCTTCAGGCGCTCGTCGAGGCGTGTGCGCCATGCACGGCTGGTCTCGCCGAGCAACCGGGCAAAGGTTTCGGAAGGCGGGTGGGCGACTGACGCGGATGATGGAGTCTGAAGTCGTTTCATGGAGAATTAGTAGTTAGCATGCTAATTGCTAGTATGCTATCAAAAGCGTCAGCCCGTCAATGGTGAACCGCAGCTGACATATCCCACCGTTACCGCCATGGCCGTTGGTTTGCGGCTTGGTACGTTGGTACCTAAAGATCGTCAGTCTCGCCAACGCAAGTTGCGCCGCACAGGTGACGACGTGTGGCGTTCCGAAAATTGCGTACGCCCGTGGCGTTACTGCCTAGCCTTGGAACGGGAATATTTCAACGTGACCCAAATAGTGCACGCCCGCATTAGCGAGCTGTCTTGATATGCGAGGATGAGGTGCGCAATGCGAGATAGCGGTAGAACGCGTGTCGAAGTAAGTGCGCGCGGTGGGAGTGTAATGGGAGCCTCTAATAATCGGTTTTTTATGTAGGTTGAGTTGTACCCGGAGGGCACACGTGCCATCCGGGTACGCGTGCCCTTATGGGTATAATCCACCCTGCATTTCCAAATTTTTAGAGGTTTCCTGATAAGTTTGTGTAAACGGTCATTGTCGTGCAGCCTTGACCTGACCATATGCTGCGTAAAAACTATCCCAAGTAAGGTTACCGGTCCATACGTGTTGCTCCTATCAAAGGCTGAGTGAAAAAAACTGCGGCCCAGGCTTCTTGTATTTTTTGAGCAGTTCATCCAGAATAACAATTCTATGGCAATACTGAATCGCATCCAAAGCGGAAGCGCCGGCGGGTTTCGCCGCGCCACGTCGTTGCTCGCCCTTGCGGCCTGGGCATTTGGTGCGTTCATGTGCCCATCGGCGGGAGCCGCGGCGGACATTCCACCATCGCTGGCGATGCACCCGCAGCACGAGACCACGACCCTCGACCATCAGGATT
>JAYUBZ010000243.1:0-2539 GCA_043740595.1 Gammaproteobacteria bacterium | reverse complement strand
CTGGGCGCGGATGTGCTGACATCTCTGCGTCAGGTGGGTCCGCTGCATGCCTCCAGCGTGTCGCAGGCCGGGTTCATGGTATTGAAGTCGCCGCACATCCCATCGGTGCTGGTAGAGACGGCATTTATTTCCAATCCGGATGAAGAGCGCAAGCTGCGCGACCGCGTGCAGCAGCGACGTATCGCCCAGGGCATCTTCGCCGGGCTACAGCGCGCCGCGCCGCGCCTGCTGGCGCGGCGTGCGATACCGACGACCACGGCGCGCCGTGGCTCGCCGGAAGATGGCCGCGACTATGTAGTGAAGTCCGGCGACACCCTGGTTTCCATCGCGCACCAGTATGATGTCAACGTCGATGCGTTGCGTTTTATCAACGACATACGCGACGGTAACCTGCCGGTAGGCACCAAGTTGCGAATTCCGCAGCGTGGCGTGGGCGACAGTTGAGTCGCGCGGCCGTCATTGCGACTAACAGAATGTCATTATAATAAATTAAATATCCGATAAGGGGAGCGAGTATGAAAATTTTCCGTACCAAGCCGATCAACGCCGATGCCTATTGTGATACCGGGCTGCGACGCTGTCTCAGCGCCTTTGATCTGACGTTGCTGGGTATCGGCGCCATTATCGGCGCGGGAATCTTCGTGCTGACCGGGATCGCCGCCGCCACGCAGGCTGGGCCGGCGATCGTGCTGTCATTTGTCGTGGCAGGGTTGGCCTGTGCCTTTGCCGCGTTGTCCTATGCCGAACTCGCCGCGGGCGTGGGCGGATGTGGCAGTGCGTACGGTTATGCCTACGCAGGCCTGGGGGAGTTGCTTGCCTGGATTATCGGTTGGGACCTGTTGCTTGAGTATGGCGTTGCCACCGCCGTTGTGGCCATCGGCTGGTCGGGCTACATGAACAACGCCCTGACGGCGATGGGTATGCCGCTTCCCGTGGAACTGATGAAGACGCCGTTGGAGGGGGGAATCGTCAACCTGCCCGCGCTGTTGGTTGTTCTGGCGCTTAGCGTGGTGCTCGCCATGGGTGTGCATTATAGCGCGCGTTTCAATGCGGTGATGGTGCTGATCAAGCTCATTGCGATCGGGATATTCGTGGCAGTCGCTTCGTTGCATGTGGAGCCCGCCAACTGGCGGCCGTTCATGCCCTTTGGCTGGGAAGGCGTCATGGGCGGCGGTGCGCTCATTTTCTTTGCCTATATTGGATTCGATGCGGTCTCGACGGCCGCGGAGGAGGCGATCAACCCACCGCGCGACCTCCCCATCGGCATCCTGGTGTCGCTCGCCGTCTGTACGGTCATTTATATTCTGGTCGCCGGGCTGTTGACCGGAATAGTGCCTTACAACACCCTGAACGTTCCGTCACCGGTGGCCGACGCCTTGTTGCGCCTGGGCTATCGCTGGGCGTCGGCCGCCGTGGCGGCAGGTGCCATTGCCGGGCTCACGACGGTCATGCTCGTACTGTATTATGGTTTGACCCGCATCTTTCTGGCCATGTCGCGCGACGGCCTGCTGCCGCCGGTTTTTTCGGCTATCAACCCCGGCACGCGCACGCCGGTAAGGGTGATCGTCGCCAGCGGTGTGCTGATAGCCTGTATTGCGGGCTTCACCCCGATCAACGACGTGGCGCAACTGGTCAATATCGGTACGCTGGCGGCGTTTGTCATGGTGTGCGCCGGCGTACTGGTCATGCGCTATACCAAGCCGGACATGCCGCGCCCCTTCCGCACACCGTTCAGTCCGCTCATTCCCCTGCTGGGTATCGCGTTTTGCGTGACCCTGATGCTGAGCCTGCCGATGATCACCTGGTGGCGCTTTATCATCTGGCTGGCGATTGGTTTCATTGTGTATTTCACCTACTCGCGTTATCACAGCGTTCTGGAGAAGGAATCACGATAGACTCCTGGTCGACGCGGTCAGAAAACGACTGGCGGGTTTTTTTCCGGCGACACGCCTGTGTCGGGCGTGGTATCGAGGCGTTCTCGCATCCCCGTTTCCAGGCACGTCCGCTGCTCGTCAGTGAGCTGCGGGCGTGCCGTTCCGCACTCTGTTCAGCCCGATGATGCCCCTGCTCGGCATGGCATTCTACCTGTATCCGATGGTGCGGCTGCCGGCCATTACCTGGTGACGTTTTGCCATCTGGCTTGGCCATCGGCCTCGTGGCCTATTTCGTTTACTCGCGCAGTCACAGCGCCTTGGCGCGGACATCCTACGGTGTGGCATTTGTGCTTGTGGGTCGCAGCAAACGCGTTACCACAGCCGTCACGCCCTCAGCATGTTTGCTGCACACATGGCCTGCCAAGAGATAGCGCGTTTGGATCGAAGCCAGCGTGACCAACCACCTCGAAATCTGGTATCGCTGCTCGCAGGTGAGTTGCGAGTAATTCGTCATCAGTGCTCCTTACTACTTGGTCGTTTAAGAGGCCCCGCTGCTAACGCAGCTCGCCCCTAAACGCCCTTACAAAAGTTGCACTTGATAAAGCGGTGCGACGATGACGCGCAGGCAGGCGTGGGCGGCACGTAGCGCCGCTTCGGCCGCCCGC
>JAYUBZ010000242.1:0-6761 GCA_043740595.1 Gammaproteobacteria bacterium | reverse complement strand
GAAATTCGCGGGCACGCATCACACCAAAGCGCGGACGGGTCTCGTCGCGGAACTTGGTTTGTATCTGGTAGAAGTTGGCCGGCAGCTGACGATAACTTTTGATCTCGCGCCGCATGAGGTCGGTGATGACCTCCTCGTGGGTCGGGCCGAAACAGAAGTCGCGCTGGTGACGGTCTTTGATGCGCAGCAGTTCGCCGCCGTATTGATCCCAGCGGCCCGATTCCTGCCACAGCTCCGCGGGTTGCACGGCGGGCATCAGTACTTCCTGTGCGCCGGCCTGGTCCATTTCTTCGCGCACGATCTTCTCCACTTTGCGCAGGGTGCGCAGGCCCAGGGGCAGCCAGGTGTAGAGGCCGGCAGCGAGCTTGCGGATCATGCCCGCGCGCAGCATCAGCCGGTGGCTGATGATCTCCGCATCCGCGGGGGTTTCTTTGACGGTGGCGAGCAGGAATCGGGAGACGCGCATAACGACCTTTGTGTTTCTTTAATGTGGGGCGGGGTGCAAAGTATACCCGAACTGGTTGCGGGTGCGAGGTTTGCGGGGTATCTGGCAGCGGGGGTCGGTGGCCTCGCCAGGCGGACTAGGCGAGTTTTATTCCCCAGCGGGCCATAACTGCGCCGCACCGCGCACCCCGGAACTGTCGCCGTGCCGGTTGGGCAGGATAAGGGTGCGCAGATCGTCGTTAAAGACATGCCGCTGTACCTGCACCGCGCCCTCGGTGTACAGCCGCTGCAGATTGGATAACCCACCGCCCAGCACAATGGCGTAGGGGTCGAGGATATTAATGACAACCGCGAGGGCGCGGCCGAAGCGGGCAAAAAACCGTTGCAGGGCGGCCTCCGCCGCCGCCTCCCCGGCGGCGGCGCGTGCGAGGATCTCCGGCACGTCGACTGTGTCGCCGCCGGCATGTTCGGCATAGTCCCGTGACACGCCGGGTCCCGAGATCAGGGTTTCGACGCATCCCCGGCGTCCGCAGTAACATTCCGGGCCGTCCGCTTCCAGCGGATTATGCCCCCACTCACCGGCGATATTTTGCCGCCCCTCGATCAACTGGCCGTTGACCACGATGCCACCACCCACCCCCGTGCCCAGAATGACACCGAACACTATAGGCAGCCCGGCGGCGGCGCCGTCCAGCGCTTCGCTCAAGGCAAAACAGTTGGCGTCGTTGGCCAGGCGCACAGGACGGTCGAGTAATTTTTCCAGGTCCCTGTGCAAGGGCTGTCCGTTGAGGCAGAGGGTGTTGGAATTTTTCAACGTCCCGGTGCGCGAGGACAACGCCCCGGGCGTGCCGATGCCGACGTGACAGGGGCAGCCGGCGGCTTGTTCCAGTTCCATCACCAGGGAACGGATGTTGTCGAGGATGGCGGCGTAGCCAGTACTTTGCGGGGTCGGCCGGCGCAGGCGATGGAGGATGTGTCCGGCGGCATCCATGACGATGCCTTCGGTCTTGGTGCCACCGAGATCGATGCCGATGCGCAGCCCAGCGAGGTGACGGGCGTGATCAGAGGCCGTCGCGCGCCGCCGGCCCATGGCGGATCAGACGATCCCCTGCAGCCAGCGGGCGTAGATAATGTCGGCCACCTGATGCAGGCGCTGGATGCGATGATCCATGTCCACCGTCATCTGGTCGAGGCTCTGCACCGTGGCGCAAGGGTGTTTGATCTCCTCGCGCCCGACGACAGACCAATCGTGGATCATCTTCGGCAGCATCTCCACGTGGCACTGCAGCGCCAGACTCTTGCCGATGGCGAAGGCCTGATGGGCGCAGGCGTCGCTCTTCAGGATGTGGGTGGCCCCCGGTGGGATGGTGAAGGTCTCGCCGTGCCAGTGAAACACCTCGAAATCCGCTTGCAGGCCATGCAACCAGTCGTGGGCAGCGGGATTGTCCACGCGCGTCACCGGTAGCCAGCCGATTTCACGTACGCGGTTGGCGCCGATCTGGCCGCCGAGGGCCTTGCTCATGAGCTGCCCGCCCAGGCAGTGTCCCAGCACCGGCACGTCGGCCTGGATGGCCCGGCGGATGAGGTCGAGTGTTTTGGGTATCCACGGCAGGTCGTCGTTGACGCTCATGGGGCCGCCCATGAAGACCAGCCCGGCCACGTGGTCTATGCTTTCCGGTATGGCTTCGTTCTGGTCGACCTTGATCAGGCGGAAGGGGACGGCATGACGACCGAGAAAGCGGGCGAAATAACCGGGGCCTTCTCCGGCGGCGTGGCGAAACACTAAAATCTCGTTCATGGAAAATATTCTAACGTGTCAACACGGGTCGACGGAAGGGCATGCGCCAGTTAATTTGTACTTTCATACTAGTAACGTTGAGCCTGGCCCTACCGCTGTCCCTGCGGGCTGCCGAAACTGTGTCGGTTTATGCACTGTTTAATGACAAGGCGATACTGATGGTGGATGGCAGCCGGCGCGTGCTTAAGGCGGGGGAGGTAAGCCCCGAGGGCGTGCGCCTGATCAGTGCCAGCACGGAAACCGACGAGGCGGTCATCGAGGTCGAGGGCAAGCGCCGCGTGCTCAAGATGGGGGTGGTGATCTCCGCCTTTACCGGGCCGGCACAGGCCAGCACCACCCTGTGGGCCAGCAGCAATGGATTTTTCCATGCGGAGGGCAGCATCAACGGTGTGCCGCTCACCTTTTTAGTGGATACCGGCGCTAACACCATCGCCATGAATATCGCCACGGCGAAGCGCGTCGGTATCGAGTATGAGAAGGGCCAGCCCGGCATCGCCAAGACCGCCTCGGGTTTCGTTAAGATCTATGGCTTGACCCTGGACAGGGTCAAGATCGGCGAGATCGAGCTGCGTAACGTCGAAGCCGGTGTCATCGAGGGCTCGCAACCCGATACGCCGCTGCTCGGCATGTCGTTTCTCGGACGACTGGAGATGCGGCGCGATGGCAACAGGATGGACTTGATCAAGAAATATTAGCGGCAATCAAACGCGGCTCTACGCAGCGGCAGTGGTTAGTCCAGCGTCTACCTGTGGTCACCGGCTGTTTGCCGACAGCGGCAGTGCGCCGCCAGCAGTGTGCGCAGGGCGGCGATGTCGAAGCCACCGGCGTCGCACAACGCGAGCTTTATCGACATCCAATTGTAGCCCCGGATTACGGACAGCAGCGCCTGGGTCGCCAGTGCAGAACGGACCGGGTGTTTGTGCAGTGAGCGTGCATGCGTGGGGAGATGAGAGGCGGGGTTGTCTGCGTAAGCTTACATTGCTTCATCGCGCCGCCACCCTTATTTGAGTAGCGGCGTGCTGGCTTCAGTTTTTTGTTTTGATGGTTTTGCCTTCAAATGTCAGGCTGCTGCCGGGTTCCATGACGCGTACATGGATGTTCTTATTTTTGAGGGCATCGATGAAGGATTTCGGGCTTTGGGTGAGTACCGGAAAGGTGCCGTAGTGCATGGGGATGACGGTCTTTGCCTGTACCGCCATGGCGGCCTTGGCGGCCATGGGCGGCTCCATGCCGAAGTGCCCGCCGATGTTGATCAGGGCCACGTCCGGTGCATAGTTTTCGCCGATAAGTTTCATGTCGGAGAAGTAGGCGGTATCACCCGTGTCGTAAATGGTCGGACCGTCTTTGATCTTGATGACAAAGCCTGCGGGACTGCCACCGTCAATCATGTCCGGCCCAGTGTCGCCGGCATAAGGATTGCCCAGACCGCTGGAGTGTATCGCCGGGGTCATGGCCACCATTACCTCGCCATCGGCGATGGTGATTTCCCCGCCGATGTTCATCAGGGTGTCATAGCCCATCTGCTCCTTGGGGTAGCCCAGCACTTTGGCCATGTTGGAGCCGAGTTCAAAGTTGGTTACCAGACGTGCCCAGGTCTTTTTCGCCAGTGGCACGGCGTCGCCCACATGATCCGAGTGGCCATGGGTGATGAGGATGTAATCCACGCGCTTGATACCCGCCAGCGGATCCTTGCCGTCTTTGGCATTGGGATTGGCTGGGTTCTTGAGCCACGGATCGATCATCAACACCTTGCCCTTGGGCGTGGTGATTTCAAACGCCGCGTGCCCGTACCAGGTGAGGGTGGTCGTGGCGGCGAGGGCAGCTTGCAACGGTAGGAGTAGGAGCAACAGGCAGCCTACGACGAAGCGCATTGTGGTGGTCATGGTTAGTCCCTTTTGTTGTGTGCTGTCCATTTCAATCAAACCCGCGGGGAATTGCAAGCAGCCTGGTTTGTGTGCGCGGCTCGCCCCAGTACTCCAAGCCGCTGACGTCGAATCAGGTCGTTTCTTTGGTCTTGTCCCGCTGAATCATGGCATAGGCCGAATGGTTGTGGATCGATTCGAAGTTTTCCGATTCCACTATGTAGCCGTCAATACGGTCGTCGGCATTCAGCTGGGCGGCTACGTCGCGCACCATGTCTTCCACGAACTTGGGGTTGTCGTAGGCGCGTTCCGTGACGAATTTCTCGTCCGGCCGCTTCAGCAGACCGTAGAGTTCGCAGCTCGCCTGTTTTTCCACCAGGTCGATCAGGTCTTCGACCCAGACGAAGGTATTGGTGCGTACCGTTAAGGTGACATGCGAGCGCTGGTTGTGCGCGCCGTACTTCGAGATTTCCTTGGAGCACGGGCACAGGCTGGTGACGGGTACCACCACCTTGGTGGTCATGATATCGACGCCGTTGTTGACTTCCCCGAGGAACGTCACCTGGTAGTCGAGCAGGCTCTTCACGCCGGACACCGGTGCGGCCTTGTTGATGAAATACGGGAAGCTCATCTCGATATGCCCGATGTCGGCCTCGAGGCGCTTGCTCATTTCCGTGAGCATGCCCTTGAAGGACTCCACGGAAATCTCCAGGTCGTGGCTGTTGAGGATCTCCACGAAGCGCGACATGTGGGTGCCCTTGAAGTTGTGCGGCAGCTCCACGTACATATTGAAGTGGGCGATGGTGTGTTGTTCGCCTTGGCTGCGGTCCTTCACTCGTACCGGATGACGGATATCCTTGATCCCCACCTTATCGATAGCGATGTGCCGGGTGTCCGGTTTGCTTTGGACGTCCACGATACCGACGACCTGGGGTTGTTTTGCGCTCATGGTTTACTCCCGATTAACACTGCCCCGGAAAACCGCTGTGATCGATCAACAGGGAAGGGAAAGGTTGACAATATTGGTCAAGTTTACGCGGATTCGGCACGCCCGGCAACCCGCCGCGGCAGGCGCTGGCGGATGGCGTGACGGATACCCGGCGCATCCAGGCCGCAGTCGCGCAGTAATTCGCCGCGCTCGCCGTGTTCGATAAATTCATCCGGCAGGCCCAGGTTCAGGCAGTCGATCAACAGGCCGCTGGCCACCAGGAACTCGTTGATCGCGCTGCCCGCGCCGCCGTGTACGGCATTTTCCTCAACGGTCACCAACAGGTCATGGGTGCGCGCGAGTTCGAGGATTAGCGACTCGTCCAGGGGTTTGATGAAGCGCATGTTGACCACGGTGGCGTTGAGTTCATCGCCTGCGGTAAGGGCCGGTTCCAGCATGCTGCCGAAGGCCAGGAGGGCGACGGTTTTGCCGCTGCGACGTATTTCGCCCTTGCCCACCGGCAGGGCCGTCATGGTTTTTTCGATGGCCACACCGCTGCCGCTGCCGCGCGGGTAGCGCACCGCCGCCGGTCCGTTCAGGCAATACGCGGTATACAGCATCTGGCGGCATTCGTTCTCGTCCGCCGGCGCCATGACGGTGATATTGGGGATACAGCGCAGATAGCTGAGATCGAAACTGCCCGCGTGGGTGGCGCCGTCCGGCCCTACCAGGCCGCCGCGGTCGATGGCGAACATCACCGGCAGGTTCTGCAGGCAGATGTCATGGATCAGCTGGTCGTAGGCGCGCTGCAGAAAGGTGGAGTAGATGGCTACTACCGGTTTCAGCCCCTCGCAGGCGAGGCCCGCGGCGAAGGTCAGGGCGTGCTCCTCCGCGATGCCGACGTCGTAATAACGTTTGGGGAAGCGCTCGGAGAACGCCACCATACCGGAGCCCTCGCGCATGGCCGGCGTGATGCCGATGAGGCGCGCATCACTCTCCGCCATGTCGCACAGCCAGTCGCCGAACACCTGGGTGTAGGTCTTGCTGCTGGGTTTTTTCTCCATCTTGCCGGTGGACGGGTCGAAGGGTGTCACCCCGTGATACACGCAGGGATCGCCTTCCGCCGGTTCGTAGCCCTTGCCCTTGCGCGTGACCACGTGCAGGAAGCGCGGGCCTTTCAGCTCCCGCAGGTTGCGCAGGGTCTTGATCAGGGTGTTGAGGTCATGGCCGTCGATGGGGCCGATGTAGTTGAAGCCGAGTTCCTCGAACAGCGTTCCCGGGGTGATCATGCCCTTCATGTGTTCTTCCGCGCGCTTGGCCAGCTCCCACACTGGTGGAATGGTGCTGAGTACGGTCTTGCTGCCTTCACGCATGCTGGTATAGACCCGGCCGGAGAGGATGCGCGCCAGGTAATTGGACATGGCACCCACGTTGGGGGAGATGGACATGTCGTTGTCGTTGAGGATGACCAGCAGGTTGGCGTCCATATTGCCGGCGTTGTTGAGGGCCTCGAAGGCCATGCCGCCGCTTAAGGCCCCGTCGCCCATGATGGCGATGACATTGCGCTCGGAACCGGCATTGGTGGCGGCCACCGCCATGCCGAGGGCGGCGCTCACGGAGGTGCTGGCGTGGCCGACACCGAAAGTGTCGTAGGGACTTTCACTGCGTTGGGGAAAACCGGACAGGCCGCCTTTCTGCCGCAGGGTCGCCATGCGCTCGCGTCGGCCCG
>JAYUBZ010000241.1:0-3175 GCA_043740595.1 Gammaproteobacteria bacterium | reverse complement strand
CTGACGGGTGAAGTGCAGAACCGCATCAGCCGCGCCACGATTTATCCTTCCTCGCACTATGTCACACCGCGCGCCACCATCCTCGGCAGCATCGACGCGATCAAAGACGAATTGCGCGATCGTCTGGCGGAGTTGCGTAGCCTCGATAAACTCGTGGAGGCCCAGCGCCTGGAGTCGCGTACGCGTATGGACATCGAAATGATGCAGGAGCTCGGTTATTGCCCCGGTATCGAAAACTATTCCCGCTATCTCTCGGGACGCAACGCGGGCGAGCCGCCGCCCACGCTCATCGACTATCTACCGGAAAATGCCTTGCTGGTGATCGATGAAAGCCATGTGACCATCCCGCAGATAGGCGGCATGTTCAAAGGCGATCGCGCGCGTAAGACCACCCTGGTGGACTACGGTTTCCGGCTGCCGTCGGCGTTGGACAACCGGCCGTTACAGTTCGAGGAATTCGAGGCCATGATGCCACAAACCATCTTTGTCTCGGCGACACCCGGGCCCTATGAAGATGCGCATGCCAGCAGTGTCGTGGAGTTGGTGGTGCGGCCCACGGGTCTGGTGGACCCGGTGGTGGATATCCGTCCGGTGGCGACCCAGGTGGACGATCTGCTGTCCGAGATCCGCCTGCGCACGGAAGCTGGCGAGCGTGTGCTGGTTACCACGCTCACCAAACGCATGTCCGAGGATTTGACCGAGTATTTCACTGAACACGGTGTGCGCGTGCGTTACCTGCATTCCGACATCGACACCGTGGAGCGGGTGGAGATCATCCGCGATCTGCGCAGCGGTGTCTTTGACGTACTGATCGGCATCAACCTGTTGCGTGAAGGCCTGGATATCCCCGAGGTCTCTCTGGTGGCCATTCTGGATGCGGACAAGGAAGGCTTTCTGCGTTCCACCCGTTCGCTGATACAGACCATGGGGCGTGCGGCGCGGCACATCAACGGCAAGGCCATACTCTACGCCGACCGTATTACCAACTCCATGCGTCAGGCCTTGGATGAAACCGATCGCCGGCGCAAAAAACAGCTGGCCCACAACCTGGAGCACGGCATCACGCCTAAGGGCATCATCAAGGAGGTACGCGACATTATCGAAGGGGTGACGTTTGCCAAGGCCTCGCGTGGCGATGCGCACCACGCACTCCTGGCCGCCGAGCAGTCGGCGGAATATGCCACCCTGACGCCGGATGCCCTGAGCCGGCTATTGACCAAGCTGGAGAAGGAAATGTTCACCCACGCGAGGAATCTGGAATTTGAACAAGCGGCGGCGCTGCGCGATCGCATAGAGAAGATCAAGGCGCGTAATTTGGGCGTCATTGAGAAGCGCACGCACCGAGCCTGATGCGCGATTGGCGTAACTTATGATGTACCCAGTGAGTGAAGTTCACGGTTGAGCAGGTCCGCATCACCGAGGTTGAGTTCCACCAGGCGGCGCAGGTGCGCCATACTGTCGAGATCGATGTGCAGACAGCACAGCCCCAGGTGGCCCTGTTCGATATGGACGACCTTTGTTTCCATGCGCAGGATCAGGGCGCCGTCCTCGATGACCAATTCCAGATCCAGCCGCTGGTCAACCACACCTTTCCAGCCGGATGGCAGGGCCAGCAGGGCGCCTTTGAGCGAGATATCCAGCAATTGGGTTTCCCAGCGGTCTTTACCGTGGCTGATAAAGGCCTGGGCCTCGAAGGAAATACGGCGGAACCGCCGTTGCTCGTCTGTGTATGTCATGTCTTCCCTCATTCCCGGGTCACTGCCCTGTCCAGAGTGGGCAGAACGGCTAAAAACCTATAGGAGTGCACACGTTTTTAGTACCCCGTGATTAGAAATTAGCGTGTAGCGGTCACGGTCACAAGCGGAATCTTAAATAAACCTGGGAAGCGGAATAGGCATGATCGTTGCACCGTGTATACTGAAAACTGGAATATGGGCTGGGTCCGGAATGCAGATTGCTTGACAAAGCCAGGCATTTTGGCACAGGGAATTGGATTGTTTAACTGTATAACAAGGACTTTAACCCACCTCTCACATTGGTAATTTCATGGACACAACGTCAGGTCCATGTACAGGAGGTCGTAATGGGCACTAAGTCGAAATGGGCTTTTTTTGGCGCAATCATAGTTGTGATGTCCCTGGGGTCCGTCTCTGCCACGGCGGCCGCAGAAGTGAAAAAACTCACCTGGGCAGGCTGCGGTATCTCCAAGAGTGCCTTCATGTCGGAAATGGCAACGGCCTATGAGAAAAAGACCGGTGTGGTGATCGACTTCAAAGGCGGCGGCGCCACCAAGGGGATACGTCAGGTGTCCTCGCGCGAGGTGGATATCGGCGGTACCTGCCGGCAGATTATCGATGGCCACAACGAAATGCCGGTACCGGAGGAGCGACGCGTCAAACTCACCCCCGTGGCCTGGGATGCCCTGGTGGTTGTAGTTAACAAAGACAATCCGGTGAGCGATATTTCCATGGCGCAGGTACGCGCCTTGTATACCGGCCAGATCACCAACTGGAAAGAGCTGGGTGGGCGCGATGCGCCGGTCGAGCTATACGTACGCAAAGGCAAGATCTCCGGCGTTGGCCGCACCCTGCGTGAAATTGTGTTTGTCGATTACGACCAGGAATTTGTCACCAAGCACGTGGTGGATTCCACCGGTCCGCTGGAACGGGCGATCATCGCCGATCCCAACGGCATCGGCATCACGGGTGTCAGCAGCGCGCGCAAGCTGAATGCGAAAATCCTGCGGCTGGACGGCAAAGAACCGAGTTACGCCAACATCAAGAACGGGGATTATCTGCTGTATCGGCCGCTTTATATGGTCACCCACCTGCAAGACCACAATCCCGAGGTCCAGAAGTTTATTGATTTCGTCATGGGTCCGGACGGCAGAAAGGTCATGCGCCAGGTAGGTACCGTTCCCTACGAGGATGCGATCGGTCTTTGGCTGAAATACCTCGATCAACAGAACAAGGCGCTGGCGCGCGCCATAGCCCGTGCCGACGAGGCCGCCGCGAAGCTTGCACCCAAGGCCAAGAAAAACTGAAGTTTGTTTCCGCTTGAGGGCGCCCAAGGAACTGTGCTATTTTGCCGTCCCTTGCAACGGGCGCGTAGCTCAGTGGTAGAGCACTACCTTGACATGGTAGTGGTCGGTGGTTCGATCCCACTCGCGCCCACC
>JAYUBZ010000240.1:0-1880 GCA_043740595.1 Gammaproteobacteria bacterium | reverse complement strand
CCGCAAACGCTGGAACCATTGACCGATTATCTGGCGCGCCTGGAGCGGCGTCCGGATGTGCAGGCCGGGAAAAAACGCCTGGCCGCGGGGCAGGAGAATGTCGCCGTGGCGCGCGGCGCGCACCTGCCCTCCCTCGACCTCAACGGCAATTATTACCTGGACCGGCCGGGAAACCTGAAGGACGTCACCTGGGACGTGCAGCTGGCGTTGAGCGTGCCGATCTTCGCCGGCGGCAGCCTGCAATCGAAGGAGCGCGAGGCGCAATCGCAGCGCACCCAGGCCGAGTTGAGTCTGGAGCAGGTGCGGCGCCAGGCGCAGCAGGAGATCCGCTCGCTCCACCAGGGTGTGCTGTCCGATCAGTCCCAGCTGCAGGCCCTGGAGAAGGCCACGGATATCGCCAGGAAAAACTACGCGGCGCAGACCCGTGATTATCGACTGGGCCTGGTGACCAACCTGGATGTCAACCAGGCGCTGACCGCCTACCTGGAAAACCAACGGGCGGCAGACCGCGTGCGCTTTACCATGAAGCTGGATTATTTAAAGCTGCAGGCGGCGACGCTGCAACGCCCCGGTCTACAGGCGGAGAGCGCGCCATGAGTCTGCCCGCGATCGCTATCCGCCGTCCGGTATTTGCCTGGATGCTGATGGCCGCGCTGATCATCTTCGGCCTCATCTCCGCGTCGCGCATGGGCATCAGTCAATTGCCCGACGTGGATTTCCCGGTGGTGTCCATCTCCATCAGCTATCCGGGCGCGGCACCGGCCATCATCGAAACCAACGTGGTCGATGTCCTGGAAGACGCCGTGATGACGGTGGAGGGCGTGCGCAGCGTCTCGTCGAGCTCGAGCTATGCGCAGGCCAGCATCAGCGTCGAGTTCGAGCTCAACCGCGATATCGCCCAGGCTCTGCAGGACGTGCAGAACAAGGTGGCGTCCGCACAGCGCAACCTGCCCAAGGACATCGATCCACCGGTGGTGAGCAAGAGCAATCCGGAGGATCAGCCCATCCTGTGGCTGACGCTGAGCAGCGATCGTCACACGACGCCGGAGATCATGCGTTATGTGAAAGACGTACTGAAAGACAAATTTTCTTCCCTCAGTGGCGTGGGCGAGATTCTGCTCGGCGGGTATGTGGATCCCAACCTGCGCGTATGGGTGTCCGGCCGCAAGTTGAATAACTACAATCTGGCCATCACCGACGTGCTCGACACGATACAAAACGAGCATGCGGAATTGCCCGCGGGCCAGATGTCGACCGGGCGCAAGGAGTACGACGTGCGTACCCTGGGCGAGGCGCGCACGCCGGAGGATTTTGCCAACCTCGTCATCAGTCAGCGTGGCGGCCAGCCCATTTACACCCACATTGCCTTGAAGCAGGTGGCCACCATCGAGGACGGGTTGGATGACATCCGCCGTATCTCGCGTGCCAACGGCAAGCCCGCCGTCGGCATCGGCATACGCAAACAGCGCGGCTCCAACGCCGTGGCGGTGGCGCAGGGCGTCAAGGCAAAAATGCTCGCGGTGCAGTCGCAGCTGCCCAAGGGCATGAAACTCGCGGTGAATTTCGACACGACAAAATTCATCGAGGATTCGGTGAATGAGTTCTACTTCACCCTGATCCTGTCGGGGCTGGTGACGTCCCTGGTGGTCTGGCTGTTTCTTGGCAGCTG
The DNA here is from genome assembly GCA_043740595.1 of Gammaproteobacteria bacterium. Lineage (GTDB taxonomy): Bacteria > Pseudomonadota > Gammaproteobacteria > Acidiferrobacterales > UBA6901 > JANNJF01. The sequence goes on along the minus strand of JAYUBZ010000240.1, from coordinate 211 downwards.
GACCGCGACCTTAAATGTCATTCTGGCGATCCCCACCTCCATCATCGGCACCTTCATCGCGCTGTACTTCTTCGGTTTTACTCTTAATACCTTCACCCTGTTGGGCCTGAGTCTCGCCATCGGCATCGTGGTGGATGATGCCATCATGGTGCTGGAAAATATTGTGCGCCACCGGGAGATGGGTGAGAGCCGTGAGCAGGCGGCGTTGAAG
>JAYUBZ010000239.1:0-7514 GCA_043740595.1 Gammaproteobacteria bacterium | reverse complement strand
AACATCCGCCGACCAAGCAGTCTTCCGGCAAGCCGCTGCACCAGCGTAAACACCAGGAAAAACCCCTGATCGGTTAGTGGTAGACCGGGCCGACTGGGCAGGTGTAGGGTGGACGTCGCCCACCATTCGGTCACAGCTGACGCCACAACCGGTGGGCGATGCACTGGAAACTGTTCCTGCGTTTGCCCCAAGGGGCCTGGCGCCAGTACTTCCGCCATCCCTGGCGGTCGCCCACCCTACATAAAGACATTTTAAGGAGGTGCCCATGGCAAAAATCATCTCTGCAGACGGCAAGGAAATCACCGCTTTCAATCTGATCCAGCAACGCCTCGCACGCCTCGGCATTGTGCTCAATTCCTGGGCGGCACCTCAAGGCGGGCGGGCACACACGCTGCTCGACAAGAAAAGCCTCGACGATAGCGAGAAAGAGGAACTGCTTAAGTCCGTCGATAACCGCTTCCAGGAACTTAAGGACACCAAGGACTACACAACGCGCGACATGGTGGTGATCCATGAGGACATTCCCGGCCTCGCGGACATGCTCGCCAAGTTCGACAAGATCCACCTGCACACCGACGATGAAGTACGCTACATCCTCGCCGGACGTGGTTACTTCGGTTTTATCGAAACGGATGGCGGACAGTTTATGCTGGAAGTAAGCGCCGGCGATTACATCAATGTGCCAGCGAATACCGAGCATTGGTTCGAGATGAAGGATTCAAAACGCATCAAGGCGGTGCGCTATTTTATCGACACCCAGGGATGGACCCCGGTCTATACCGAACGTGCCATGGCGCACTTCGGCTGAACTATCACCGATAGATCTTTCGCACGCCCATCGCTACCAGCCTTGCGTCATACGGACGGGCCGCCTCTACAGCATTCACCTTACATCGACCTTACAACCTACCTCTTACATTCACGTTCACTCTGTTTTTTATCTGTCACCATTCCAAGCGTGTTGCTGGGTGATGATCGGTGCATATCAGCGGGAACGCGGACACTCCGACACTGTCCAACCGTGCGTGTTGTGTGCGACAGTATGTCGCGTACCTGCAGTCACAGACACATTCATAATAATTTACTGAGCGAGGATTGCCGCGGTGTTCCTAACTTTGCGTTCGCGCGCTGTGCTGACGATCATCGCCGTCGTGTGTGGTTGGTGCTTCGCATTAACGGCGTCTGCCGCCGATCCTGTACCCGCTCCCTCGCTGATATTACCGTCCGACCACGGACAGGTGGATCTCGCCGCTCTCAAGGGACGCGTTGTCTATCTGGATTTTTGGGCGTCCTGGTGCGGCCCATGTCGCAAGTCGTTTCCCTGGATGAGCGACTTGCAGGCGCGCTACGCCAGCCAGGGCCTTTCCGTGATTGCGGTCAATCTCGACCAGGACCATGCGCAGGTTGCAAAATTTCTCGCTGCCTATCCGCCGGGCTTTACGGTGGCCTACGATCCGCAAGGTACCTCGGCCGAACATTATGACGTGCAGGGCATGCCGAGCTCCTATTTGATCGATCGCGCGGGCCGCATCCGCGCACGCCACATCGGCTTCCGCGAGCAGGACGCGGCGGCGCGTGAAGAAGAAGTGCGCAAACTATTACTGTCTGAAACCGGAAGGTAAGGCCATGAAAATATCGAAGGTGTTGCCGGTGCTATTGATTGGTATAGCACTGGGCGGTTGCGGCCTGGGCCAGGTGAAGCCGTGGCAGCGCGGTATGCTGGCGGAAGACAAAATGCAACTCGTGCCGTATCCCGTGGAAAACAGCCTGGATGAGCATATCTATTTCAGCAAGGAAGCGGCGTCCGGCGGCCAGGGCATGGGTGGAGGGGGTTGCGGGTGCAACTGAAACGCAAATCACCCCTATCTGTACGCGGGCAGCTGGCGCTGGCCACCTGCGGTTTGCTCGCCGGTACGGCGCAGGCCGCCGATACATTGGATACCTCGTGGAAGCTGGATAGCGCCCTGCTTTATTATACCGAGAAGGACCGGGTTCACGTCACCGAACCCACGGTACACATGAAAAAGGCCATGGCGGATGATGAGTTCCTCACGGTGCGCGTGGTCCTCGACAGCATGAGTGGTGCCTCGCCCAATGGCGCCACGATCACAGACAAACCGCAGACCTTCACTTCGCCATCCGGTAATAGCGTCGATACCATCGCGGCGGGCAAGTTTCCGACACGCAGTTTCACCGATACGCGTTACGCTATTGGCGCGGATTGGGAAAAATCCCTTGGGCGCATGACGCGTAATATACTCACGGGCAACCTTTCAACCGAAACCGATTATGCATCGGTTGGCGTCAGCGACACGATAGCGCGCGATTTTAACAATCGATTGACCACCTTCAGCGCCGGTCTGGGCGCCAACTACGACACGGTGAACCCGGTCGGTGGTACACCGGTGGCGCTGAGTGTCGTTCCCGCTCCACCTGGCGCGATTGTGAGTACGGGTTCAAGCAACAACAAGACCAACGTCGATGCCCTGGTGGGCATCACCCAGATACTGACACCACGCATGCTTACCCAGCTCAACTTTACCCACTCGAACGAGAACGGTTATCTGACGGATCCCTACAAGCTACTCAGTGTAGTGGACCCCGTCACCGGCGGTACATTGAGTTACGTTTTCGAGAAGCGCCCCGCAACCCGCTCCAGCAATGCGATTTACTGGAGCCTGGCCTATCACCTGCCGCACGACGTGGTGCATTTCTCCTATCGTTATTTTTCCGACGACTGGGGCATCAAGGCGCATACCGCCGAGCTGCGCTATCGCTTCGAGCTTGGCTCCGGTGGCAACTACCTGGAGCCGCACCTGCGTTACTACAGCCAGAGTGCGGCGGATTTCTATCGTCACAGCCTGGTGAGTGGCCAGCCATTGCCGGAAAACGCCAGTGCCGACTATCGCCTGGCGGAGATGCAGGGCAACACCATCGGACTCAAGTTCGGCGTGCCCACGAGTAAGGCGGGTGAATGGGGTGTGCGTGTTGAACGTATGGTGCAGACCGGTAACGGCCATCCGGCGGACGCCATCGGCGTACAGCAGAACTACGACCTCTATCCCAAGCTCGAGGTGACAACCCTGCTGGTCAGCTACTCCACGCGGTTCTGACGTGCCGGCGTGACGGATCTTGAGCTGACGCGCGCAGACGGCTACTGGCGCGGTAGCTTTCGCGCCATGGCCGGCCCGTGCGAGCTGTTGGTGGATACGGACGATGAGCCGCTGGCGCATCGGCTACTGACGCTCGCCGCTGCCGAGGCGCGCCGTATAGAATACAAGTTCAGCCGTTATCGCAGTGACAACCTCATCCATCGCATCAACACCGCGAGAGGTACCGCGGTCACCCTCGACGACGAAACCGCCGATCTCATCGATTACGCAGCGCGTTGTTTCGAACTCAGTGACGGGCGCTTCGATATCACCTCCGGTGTACTGCGCGCAGTCTGGCGTTTCGATGGCAGCAACAACATTCCCTCGTCCGAGGCGGTGCAGGCGGTCATGGCGCATGTCGGTTGGCACAAGGCGAGTTGGCGGCGTCCGGTGCTGCAGCTTGCCCCCGGTATGGAGATTGATCTCGGTGGCCTGGGCAAGGAATATGCCGTCGACCGCGTGGCGCAGCAGCTGCGTTTGGAAACCACGGTGGAGTTCCTGGCTAATTTCGGTGGCGATCTCTTCATCAGTGGCAAGCGCCGCGATGGCGCCGCCTGGGTCATCGGTCTGGACGATCCCGACGCGAGCGGGGCACGCGCCGTGGGCGAGTTGCATGTGCAGCACGGTGGCATCGCCACCAGCGGCGATGCGCGCCGCTATCTGCTGAAGGATGGCGTGCGCTACAGCCACATCCTCGATGCGCGCAGCGGCTGGCCGGTGAGTGGCGCGCCGCGCGCGGTGACGGTCGTGGCCGCAACCTGTCTCGAGGCCGGAGTGCTGGCGACGTTCGCGTTATTGCACGGCCGCGCGGCGCACACCTTTCTTGAGGCCCAGGGCGTGCCGTTCTGGATCGCCCCCTGATTCTTTGCTGCCTCCTGGATTGCATGGCCTGCTTCCCTACATTTAGCCAGAGTTACGCGGACCGGTGTGGGTTGATATACAATGCCCCGACGTTAAATAAATACTCCACGCAGCTTACAAAATAGCGGCGAGACAAGGGAGCAACCTCCGTGGCAACCACCTACGATGACCTGCCGCCACGCGCGGCACTGAGCGAGATCGCACGGGATTTTCATGCACGCGGCTGGATGGCGGGCACCGCCGGCAATCTCAGCGCGCGCGAGGACGCCGATCATTGCTGGATCACCGCGAGCGGCCGGCCCAAGGGTCGCCTGGATGACAGTGATTTCCTGTTGGTACGCATCAGCGATGGCGTGGTGATCGAGCGTGTGGCCAGTACCAACAAACCCTCGGCCGAAACGGCAATACACTGCGCGGTTTATAGTTTGTTTCCCACGGCCCGCGCCTGTCTGCACGGCCACAGCGTCAACGCCACGCTGGCCGCGGCCAAGGCCAAGGCTGCGGCCAAGTCCCTACGTCTGCCGGCGATCGAAATGATCAAGGGGTTCGACATCTGGAAACAGAACCCGAAAGTGGATCTGCCGCTGTTCGAAAACCATCTGGATGTGGCGCGCATCGCGCGCGATATCACCCAGCGTTTCAGCAAGTCGCCACCGGCGCTGGATGCGCTCATGCTGCGCAGCCATGGCGCCACGGTGTGGGGCCGGGGCCTGCAGGAGGCCTACAACCGTTTCGAGATTCTGGAGTTTGTTTTATCCTATCTGTCCAGGGCGCGCGCCCGCTAGTCCTGGCCACCAACCGCGAGGGGTACCATGAGATTAATTAAAATCGGGAAATTAATTAAAATCAGTCTCGTGACATTGGCCGGCTTGGTCGTCCTGTTGCTGGCCGGTTCGTTGCTTATACCGCCCCACTGGCAGGTGGAGCGCAGCATCGACATCGGTGTAACGCCCGGCGTGGTGTTTCCCTACGTTAACAATCTCAGTAAGTGGCCGCAGTGGACCCGCTGGTATCAGCGCGAACCCAAACCCGTTACCCAGTACAGTGGACCGGAGGAGGGGGTGGGCGCACATAGCAGCTGGCAGGATGCCAGTGGTCAGGGGGAGATGGGTATAACGGTGAGTGTTTCCGACTGGGCGATTACCTACGACCTGTCCTTCGAGCGCGGTGAGTTTGCCGCCCGCGGCGAGATCCTGTTGAGGCCGATCATGCAGGGCAGCGGCACACGCGTCACCTGGCGGACGCATGGCGATAGCGGCATGAATCCCGTGACCAAGTATTTTCAGCTATACATGAATCCCAAGATCGGCACGGATTTCCAGCAGAGCCTGGAGAGGTTGAAGGATAAGCTCGAGGCCATTCCGAAAAACGCTTAGTGCTGTCAGGCGTGGTGAGCGCCGCCGTCTGACGAATCTTGTAGCACGCGCCGCATGCGTCGATGGGCGATGCCGGCCTCGGTGTATTCGTCACCCTCGACGATAAACCGGTGTTTGAGGTAAAACGGCAGCGCCGTGATCTGGGCGGTGAGCCAAACTGCCGGTAGTCGCATCTCTTGCGCGATGCCTATGAGGCCGGTCAGCAGTTGACTGCCCACACCCTGTCCACGCCGGTCTTTTAACACCGCCATGCGCCCGATGTGACCATCGGGTTGCATGCGTGCCGTGCCCACCGTCGTGCCGCGGGGGTCCACCGCCAGGACGTGCAGACAGCCGGCGTCATGCCCGTCCCATTCAAGTTCGGGCGGGATGCCTTGTTCGCGCACAAACACCGTGTGGCGCAGCGCGCGTATCAGCGCCTCGCCCCGCCGCCAGTCGATATGCTTAACCGTTATTTCAGTCAATCTCTTACCCTCGTGCGTGCGCATGCATGCCGCCTCATTCTGCCTGAAAGTCTATAAGTAAGCAGGATTCTTGGGTGGCTACGCCAAAGATATTCCAGCGGCCCCATTATCTGGTAAGGTGGTTGCATGCGCGCGATACGCCTGGGGCTATTCACCCTGCTATTGGTCTGGCCGCTCTTCATACTGAGCGGGGAGCGCGGCCAGATTGGGCAGGTGGTTCAACTGAATATCGACGGACCCATCGGGCCGGCGACCAGTGACTACGTTCGTCGCGGCTTGCACAAGGCGCTCGGCCTGCAGGCGTCCCTGGTGATACTGCGCATGGATACACCGGGTGGACTGGACATCGCCATGCGCCAGATCATCCAGGACATCATTGCCTCACCCATCCCCGTGGCCACCTTCGTCGCCCCCGGCGGCGCGCGCGCCGCCAGTGCCGGCACCTACATTTTATACGCCAGCCATATCGCCGCCATGGCGCCCGGCACCAACCTTGGCGCGGCCACGCCGGTGCAGATCGGTGGCGTGCCGAATCCCGCCGATTCGGGCAAACCGCGCGTACCGGACGGCAAAGAAACAGGCAACCAGACGGACAAAGGCGACGCCATGCAGCACAAAATTATCAACGACGCCAGCGCCTATATCCGCAGCCTGGCGCAGATGCGCGGGCGCAACGTTACCTGGGCGGAGCAGGCGGTGCGCGGCGCCGCGAGCCTGCCGGCGGAGGAGGCGGTGAAAATGCACGTGGTCGATCTCATCGCCAAGGATGTGGACGATCTGTTGGTGCAAATAAACGGGCGCAAACTGGAGATGCACGGGGGTACGCTGACCCTGGCCACCGCCGGCCTGCCGGTCACGATCATTCAGCCTGATTGGCGCAGCCGCTTGCTGAGCGTCATCACCGATCCCAACATCGCGTATATCCTCATGCTCCTGGGTATCTATGGCCTGTTCTTCGAGCTGTGGAATCCGGGCTTTGTGCTGCCCGGTGTGGTGGGGGCCATCTGTCTGCTGCTGGCGTTGTTCGCCTTCAACGTGCTATCGGTGAGTTATGCCGGCGTCGGCCTGATCCTGCTGGGCATCGCCTTCATGGTGGCCGAGGCCTTTATGCCCAGCTTCGGTGCCTTAGGGATAGGCGGTGTGGTGGCGTTTGTCGTGGGTTCGGTGATACTGCTGGACACGGAGGTGCCGGGTTTCGGCATTTCCTACTGGCTCATCGGCGCGGTTGCCCTGACCAGCACGGCATTTTTCATGACCGTGGCGTCCCTCGCCCTGCGCGCGCGCCGGCGCGCGGTGGTCAGTGGCAGCGAGGAGTTGATCGGCAGTCTCGGTGTCGCCTTATCGGGCTTCAAGCAGGTCGGTCGCATCCGTATCCACGGCGAAGACTGGCAGGCGCGCAGCACCGCCCCGGTCAGGCACGGGCAGAAAGTACGCGTCACCGCGCGCGAGGGGTTGACGCTCATCGTACAGCCGGAAAAACCAACGGAGGATGAATAATATGGCGTACTCATCGATTTTTGTCTTGGTGTTGCTGGTGATGTTGTCGCTGTCGACGTTTCGTGTGTTGCGTGAATATCACCGTGGCGTGGTGTTCATGCTCGGACGCTTCTGGAAGGTCAAGGGGCCGGGGTCTTATTCTCGTGATCCCCGGCATACAGCAG
>JAYUBZ010000238.1:0-4097 GCA_043740595.1 Gammaproteobacteria bacterium | reverse complement strand
CAAAGCGCCGCGGGGGAGTCCCAATACTGCTATTTGTACCCCGCCACACCCGGCGTTACACTGCTTTTCTAAGTGTAGCAGTTGCGCATACGGCTACCTGCCCATGGGAATACGCGCGCATACCTCTCATCGACGGAAAACAAGTGACCCTTCAGTCTGAACTTACTGTTTACTACCACTGGCTGCGCCAGTACGGCATCAACGATTCCCACAGCGGCAACGCCTCGGTGCGTACAGACGCGAGCATCTGGGTCACCCCCACTGGCGCCTGTGCCGATACCTTGCAACCCGAAGAATTGGTGGAATGTCCCCTGGAGGGGCCTTTCGACAGGGGCGCTTCGCTGGATGCGGCTTTGCATGCCGCAGTCTACCGGGCCAATCCGGAAGCCCGCGCGATCCTCCACAGCCACGGACCGTACACCGTCGCGCTCACGCTGAACGGCAAAGATTTTTCGCCACCGGATTTTGAGGGACAGCTCTATTTTCCCCGCGTGCCGGTCGTGGCTATTGCGTACGAGCGTTATTTCGCCGAGGCGGCACAGGCTGTTTCCGGGATTCTCGCCGAATATCCGATCATGGTGGTGCGTGGCCATGGCGTTTATACCTGCGCCAAAACCCTCAACCTGGCATATAAATGGACCTGCTCACTGGAGCACTCCGCCAAGACTGCGTTCATCGCGCAGACAGCTGGGCGTTTATAAATCGATGTAGCGGCCACACTGCGCAGCTATCCTGAAACACAGTTTCTGCCCTATGCATAGCCACAAAGTCAGTCGTGTAGCCCCATCGGCAGCCTGGGTGACTATTACAAATACCCCTGAAACAAAAAACCCGGCAATGCCGGGTTTTTTGTTTTTCGGATAGCGCGGACAGTTACTTGATCTTGGCTTCCTTGTAAGCCACATGCTTACGCACAACGGGATCGTATTTGCTGATCTCCATTTTGTCGGGCATGGTGCGCTTGTTCTTGGTGGTGGTGTAGTAATGACCGGTACCGGCGCTCGACACCAATTTTATTTTGTCACGTGCGGATTTTGCCATGATCTAGTCCTCTGTATTCACTCTTAGGCAGGGCACTGAACCCTACTTATCGCTCTTAGGCAGGGCACTGAACCCTATATTCGCTCTTAGGCAGGGCACTGAACCTTAGACTTTCTCGCCGCGGGCGCGCAACTCGGCGAGCACGGCATCGATGCCTTTCTTGTCGATGGTGCGCAGGGCGTTGTTAGTGATGCGCAGACTGACCCAGCGCTTCTCGCTCTCCACCCACAGACGGCGGTAATGCAAGTTGGGCAGGAAACGGCGCTTGGTCCTGTTGTTGGCGTGCGAGACATTATTCCCGCTCATGGGGCGCTTGCCCGTTACCTGACATACTCTCGACATGTTCTGTTCTCCGTACTCCTGCCCACAGCAGGAAAGCGCGCTTTTATACCAGAATCCAGCGGCGAAGGGTAGCCCCGCGTGGCCGGGACGGCCTCAATCGATAGGCTGAGCGCCAAACACCCTGGCGCGACAACGGGTAATCATCCCTAAAACTACCCACCCCCACCCCCCCGCCCCCGCTTCAAACGCTTGGGTCATCACCCGTTGCCGCCAGCCTTACAGGATGGCTGACGGGGCGCCCCGCCAAACGGGATGCACCCAGGACCAGGCCTTGTGGGGGGGAGGGGGGTCGCCCGCCGTAGAGATTGGACCTCCTGGACCTCCGGGGCCAAGGTGGGCACCGGTCCGGCCGATGGCGCACTGGCGGGCATTACGGGATCAAAACCCATGGCACACAAATCTAGTTCTCAAGGTGGGTTTATGGCCCGCAGCCACCCCACCCCACGGTGGAACGCCGCCGCCAGGGCCTGGGTAATGCTGTCTTGCTTCGGATGCGCTACCACCACCCATCCCTGCCTACCTCATGCCCTCCCTACAGCAAACCACGGTCACAGAAGGACACCACCTCACCATCACCAATGACCAGGTGATCCAACACCCGGATATCCACCAGGGCCAGGGCCTCCTTCAGCCGGCGGGTCAGGGCCTCGTCCGCCTGGCTCGGCTCGGCCACCCCAGAGGGATGGTTATGGGCGAAAATGACGGCGGCGGCGTTGATCTTGAGTGCCGCTTTGACCACCTCCCGCGGATAGACCGATGCGCCGCTCAAGGTACCGCTGAACATCTCTTCGAAGGCCAGCACGCGGTGGCGGTTATCGAGGTAGAGGCAGCAAAATATCTCGTGGGGTTTGTCACGCAGGCAGGCCAACAAATAGCTCTTGGCCTGCAGCGGCGATTCCAGGGCTGCCCCGCGCTGGAGCACCTCGCCCAGATGCCGCCGACCCATCTCCAGCACGGCCTGCAGTTGGGCATATTTGGCATCGCCCAATCCGGGGGCGGCGCAGAACTGCGTCCGTTCCGCGGCCAGCAGTTCGCGCAATCCGCCGAAACGCCCCAACAGCTCCCGCGCCAGATCCACCGCCGTCTTGCCCGGCACCCCGGTACGCAAAAAGATCGCCAGCAGTTCGGCATCGGATAAAACGCCCGGCCCGCGCGCCAGGAGTTTCTCCCGTGGACGCTCCGCCAGGGGCCAGTCGGTAATAGGCATGGTCCACCTCCCTGTAACCTTGATAAAAAATGCTTAAGTTTGTGTTCGGGCCGCTAGGCCACGTAAACTCTACCACATGGGTACATTGACCAATAAACGCCTGCTCCTAGGGGTTACCGGCGGCATTGCGGCATACAAGAGCGCGGATCTCGTGCGCCGCCTGCGGGACGCCGGTGCCGACGTGCAGGTAGTGATGACGCAGGCGGCCACGGAATTCATCACCCCCCTGACCCTGCAGGCCTTGAGTGGTCACCCCGTGCACCGACACCTGCTGGATACCGAAGCAGAATCCGGCATGGGGCATATCGCCCTGGCACGCTGGGCCGATGCCATCCTGGTCGCACCGGCCAGCGCCAATTTCTGCGCGCGGCTGGCCCAGGGACGTGCGGAAGACCTGCTCAGCGCCGTGTGTCTGGCGACCGCCGCACCCGTGGCCGTGGCCCCGGCCATGAACCGGCAGATGTGGGAAAACCTCGCCACCCAGAACAATCTGACCCAGTTGCGCCAACGCGGCAACCACCTCTTTGGCCCCGCGGAAGGCGCTCAAGCCTGCGGAGAAACCGGACCAGGGCGCATGCTGGAACCCACAGAACTCGTTACCCACACCGCCAACCTGTTCGACACCGGACTGCTGGACGGCCTGCGCGTGGTCATCACCGCCGGACCCACCTGGGAGGCCATCGACCCGGTACGCATGCTCACCAACCGCAGCTCCGGCAAGATGGGTTACGCCCTGGCGGAAGCGGCGGCCGCCGCCGGCGCCCAAGTCACCCTGATTTCAGGACCGACAGCCCTGACTCCACCGGAACGCGTCACCACGCTCGACGTCATCAGCGCCCAGGATATGTTTGAGGCAGTCCATACCCACCTCAACGACACACAGATATTCATCGGTGTAGCGGCCGTCGCCGATTACCGTGCGCAGGAAGTGGCCGGTGAGAAGATCAAAAAATCCGCGGAGACCCTGTGCCTCACGCTGGTGCGCAATCCGGACATCCTGGCCAGCGTCACCGCGCTCTCTTCGGCACCCTACACCGTGGGATTTGCCGCGGAGACCCACGACCTCGTTGCGCAGGCACGCGCCAAACTCGTGGCCAAAAAACTCGACCTGGTGGCGGCCAATCTAGTCGGCCTGGCCGACAGCGGTTTTGGTTCCGACGATAACCGCCTGACATTGGTCGATCACGCCGGCAGCGTGGAGCTGCCGCTGCAATCCAAACAACAACTCGCACGCCTGCTCATACAACACATAGCCACCAGGTACCATGCAAAAAATACAACTCAAAATCCTCGACTCGCGCATCGGCAGTAAATTTCCCTTACCCAAATTTGCCACCGAAGGCTCCGCCGGCGTGGATCTGTGCGCCTGTCTCGAGCAGGCCCTGATCATTGCGCCGGGTGCAACCCATCTAATACCGACGGGCATCGCCATCCACATCGCCGATCATGGCCTGGCGGCCATGCTGCTGCCGCGCTCCGGGCTGGGTCACAAACACGGCATCGTGCT
>JAYUBZ010000237.1:0-3239 GCA_043740595.1 Gammaproteobacteria bacterium | reverse complement strand
AGGAGACGTGCGACTATCTCGCCAACATCCTGGATCACTCGGAAGACGTGATCGCGACCACTGCGCTGGATGATTCCATCGTCGAGTTTAATCCGGCCGCCGAGCGTATCCTGGGTTACACGCGTGCGGAAATCGCCGGCCTGTCATCCGCCGTGCTGTATTGCGAGCCAGCCGAGCATGATCGCTTGTATGTCACGGTACACAGTGGCAGGGCGGTGCAAAACGAGGCTGTTTGCATGCGGCGCAAAGACCACAGTGTGGTCGACATGGAACTGACCATGTCACCATTGCGCGACAACACGGGTAATCTCGTCGGCGCGGTCTGTATCGGTCGTGACGTGACCCAGGCCAGGGCCATGCAGCGCGCGTTGATCGAGGGTGAAAAAATGGTCTCGATCGGCCAGGTATCCGCCTGGATCGCCCATCAGATCCGTAACTCTCTCAGCAGCATCCTGATGGCCGCGTCATTCCTGTCAGCGGGGGATAGCGCCAAAGCAGCCGACGATAATCTGCACCGGGGCTTGACCCGCAGCATCGCCAAACTGGATCATATGGTGTCCGATCTGCTGGATTACAGTCGAACCTTACAGCTGCACCTGACGCCGGTAAATCTTAGCGCTATTCTTGACGACCTGCTGACCGCACTGACAGGGGGCGACCAGAACCCGGGCCTGTACATCGAGCGCGAGTTCTCCCCGCGCCTGCCCAAGATTGTCGCTGACGTATTCAAGCTGGAGCATGCCTTCAGTAATGTACTCAAGAACGCCCTGCAGGCCATGCCCGGGGGCGGCAGGTTGCGGGTGGAGGCATATCCTGGCCCGGCACCGGACAGTGTCACTGTTGTTCTCGCCGACAGTGGCGTCGGTATAGCCGGTTGTAATCTGGCGCAGGTGTTTCTTCCATTTTTTTCAACCAAGTCTGGTGGTACAGGCCTGGGCTTGGCGATGACTGCGCGTATTATCGAGGCCCACGGTGGCAGCGTGCATGTCGAGAGCACCCTGGGCCAGGGTACTAAATTCATCTTTGTGCTGCCGGTGTCGGCGGCAAAGGAGTCGCAGGTATGAAACATCGAACCGTTCTTATCGTGGATGATCAGGAGTCACACCGAGACCTGACACACAGTGTGCTGGCCGCCGCGGGATTTTCGGTACAGACAGCGTCCTCAGGGGTTGAGGCCCTAACGCAGTTACGTGCGGATGTTTTTGGGCTTGTGCTCACTGATCAGTTAATGCCGGAAATGTCGGGTCTGGAGCTGATGGGCGAAATCCGCAGTTTCCTGCCGGACCTGCCCGTGGTCATCGTGACCGGACATGGCACCATCGACACGGCAGTGAATGCCATGAAGGCGGGTGCTGCGGATTTCATCCAGAAACCATTTTCACCCGAGGGATTACTACTGGTGGTGCGCCGGGTGTTGGAACGCCAGGACCTGATGGAAGAGGTACGCACATTGCGCGTGCAGGTCGGTGATCAGTATCGCTTTGACAGAATCATCAGCAAGAGCCCTAAGATGACCGAAGTCTTCGGTATGATGCGCAACCTGGCGGATCTCGACACGACCGTGCTTATCACCGGCGAAACCGGTACTGGCAAGGAGTTGGCAGCGCACGCCATCCACACGAACAGCAACCGGCGCACCCAGCGCTTCGTGCGCATCAATTGCGGCGCGCTGTCGGAAAGTCTTCTGGAGAGTGAGTTGTTCGGGCATGAGCGTGGCGCGTTCACCGGCGCGGTACAGGCGCGCCGCGGCAAGTTCGAATACGCCGCCGGCGGTATGCTGCTGCTGGACGAGATCGGCGACATCTCGGTCGCGATGCAAGTAAAACTGCTGCGTGTTTTGCAGGAAAAGGAAATCCAGCGCGTCGGTGGTAATGAAACCATCCCCGTGGATGTACGCATACTCGCGACCACCAATAAGGATCTGGAGAAAGCAGTGGCGGCGGGCAGCTTCCGTTCGGACCTTTATTACCGGTTGAATGTAGTGCGCATCCAGCTGCCGCCATTGCGCGAGCGTATGATGGACGTGCCGCTGCTGGCCGAGCATTTCCTGCACTCGTTCTGCGAGAAAACCGGCCGCAAACTGCACAGCATCGCTCCGACTGCCATGCGCTCACTGCTTGAGTATGATTGGCCGGGCAATGTGCGGGAGTTGGCGAACGTCATCGAGCGGGCCGCCATCATGGCAACCGGTGAAGCGATAAACATGGTGGAACTCGCTGCGAGCGCTGCGCTGACGCTCGGCCACGCGCCGGGAGCTGTGGCGTTGAATCTGTCTTTTAAAGTGGGCCGCCAACAGGTGATCGCTCAGTACGAGGAGACTTATCTGCGCCACTGTCTACGGCGCCACACTGGCAATATTGCCCAATGTGCCCAACAATGTGGTGTCGATGCCAAGACCTTTTACCGCAAGATGCAGGAGTACGGTCTGGACAAGCGTGATTTCAGGAAACTCGCGGGCGACCTGGAAGTATTAGCCGACGAATAAAATCGGGCATGTGCGGGATGATCGGGTGGAAATTCCCGCCCGCTTGCCTGGACCAGACCCTGCCAGCACCGCCTCATGCGGTTCCACATCCGCTGTAAGTCTCTAACATACACAATCTGATTCCCATCCCTTGTGTATTGCGTGCGTCCTGCGCGTGAGGCATGACTTTTGCTATCGGTTTAGTGACTTTTGCTATCGGTTTAGCGCGATGCGATGCCCGTCATGCGACGGCGTACAGCGGCTCGAGCGCTTCGTTACAGTGATCAAAGATATCCGCGCCAAGAATCCCGATACTATATTTCTAGCCCGGTTGCCTAACAGGGACATGGCCCTGTTGAGGGAATGATGTCGATCAAATGTTTTTTTGGCACTCACGAGGTCAGGAGTCGACATGCCGATCCGAAACTTATTTTTAGCGAGCATATTCCTGGTTATGTTGCTGGCCATGGGTACGGTCAATGCGCAGGAATTCATTCAATACGGCAGTGCCACCACTTATCAAAATGCCAAGGCGCGCGCCCTGTACCCGCAAACCTGGGACCAGTACGGTAATGGTCAGCGGCACAATCCCGTTTATACCGTCCCTTCAAATGCCCCAGGCTTTCTGCTGACGGGTGTATCCGCTGTGGCGCCGCTTACTGGCGATGAGTTCCGCCGTGTTCAGGCGGCGAAGACGTATTTCCCGCAGGACGGTAACCTTGCCTGGGGGTCGTCCGCGGGACAATGGATCGGCAACGTCGTCGGTGTGTCCGTG
>JAYUBZ010000236.1:0-2083 GCA_043740595.1 Gammaproteobacteria bacterium | reverse complement strand
GGGCCAGCTCGGCGAAGACCGCGGTGATATTCTCCAGCAGCACGGCGTAGTCCGCACCGCTGGCCCGATCGATCAGCGGATTCGCCGCGTGACCGCTGGCCAGCAACATACAGGAATCGTTGGTCGAGGTATCGCCATCCACGCTGATGCGATTAAACGTCTGCCGCACCGCTGTCCCGATACAGGCGTCGAGCGTCGTTTGCGATACGGCCGCATCCGTGGCGACGAAGGCCAGCAGCGTGGCCATGTTAGGGCAGATCATGCCAGCGCCCTTGGCGATGCCGCTCACTGTAACGGTGGTTGCCCCCAACTTGAAACGACGCGAACTGCCTTTTGGAAGGGTGTCAGTGGTCATAATGCCATGGGCCGCCTCCGACCAGCCTCCCTCCTCCAATGCATCGACCGCCGCGGGCAATCCGGCGATCACGCGATCGACAGGCAGCCGCTCTCCGATGACCCCGGTGGAGAAAGGCAGGATCTGATCAACCGACACATGCAGCAATTGCGCCAAGGCCTGGCTACAGCGCAACGCATCTTGCTCACCCGGCAAACCAGTACCGGCGTTGGCAAAACCAGTGTTGACCATTAAAGCCCGAGACGTCCCAGCAGCTAAATGTTTTTTAGTGATGTTCACCGGGGCGGCGCAGAAGCGATTCTGCGTGAACACCCCCGCTGTGACGGTGCCGGGGTCGCACACGATCACCACCAAGTCGCGCCGGCCTTGCTTGCGTATGCCGGCGGCAGTCGTACCGAGACGCACACCCTTGACCGGGTACATATCGGGCAATCCTGCCAATCCTACCGCCATTGCTGAAACCCCTTTGCGCTAAGCGTCGGTGGAAACGAGGTCAGTTATGGGCACAAGAAAAATCCTTTATGCCAGCTTGCCGTGACACTGTTTATATTTTTTACCTGAGCCACACGGACAGGGGTCGTTACGCCCTATCTTCGGCTGGCTGCGTACCACCGGTTTCGCGTTGGGTTCCGTGGCACCGGCTGCAGCACCCTCGTCGGTCACCCCGGGATGTTCAAACTGCATGTTCTGCGTCGACGGACGCTGTGACTCCAAAGCCGCCACATCCTCCGGTTCACGGATAACCACCCGCGTGACGATGCTGATTACTTCGCGTTTGATACGATCGAGCATCTCCGAAAACAACTGGAACGCTTCGCGCTTATATTCCTCTTTCGGATTCTTTTGCGCATAACCACGCAGATGAATACCTTGACGCAGATGATCCATGGCGGCCAGGTGGTCTTTCCACTGCGCATCCAGCACCTGCAACATCACCGCCTTCTCGAAATGCCGCATCACCTGCGGGCCGACATGAATAGCTTTTTCGGCGTGCGCCTTATCGAATTCCTGAACTATGCGCGCGCGCAGCTTGTCCTCATCCAGGCTTGTGTCCTGCTCAAGCCATTGCCTGAGCGGTAATTCCAACCCGAACTCACGCTGAATATTTTCCTCCAGCTCCGAGATGTTCCATTGTTCCTCGAGACTGCCCGGTGGAATGCCGCCGCTGATGACTTCGGCGACCACATCGCTGCGGATATTCGCGATGCTTTCCGATATGTCATCGACTTCCATCAGGTTGTTGCGTTGCTCGTAGATAACCTTGCGCTGATCGTTGGCGACATCATCGTATTCGAGCAGCTGTTTGCGTATGTCGAAGTTGCGTCCTTCGACCTTACGCTGCGCGTTCTCGATGGCGCGCGACACCCACGGGTGCTCTATCGCCTCGCCTTCCTGCATGCCAAGTTTCTGCATCAGGCCGGACACCCGCTCCGAGCCAAAGATGCGCAATAGGCTGTCCTCCAGCGAAAGATAGAAGCGCGTTGAACCGGCATCTCCCTGACGTCCCGATCTGCCACGCAGCTGGTTATCGATACGCCGCGACTCATGACGCTCGGTACCGATGACGTGCAGTCCGCCGGACTCCAGCACCTGATTATGCCGCTTGCGCCATTCCTCGCGTATTTTTGTCTCCTGCGTCTTGTCGGCCGCAGCCAGTTCTATTTCCAGATTGCCACCCAGCACTATGTCTGTGCCGCGTCCTGCCATGTTGGTCGCGATCGTTACTAC
>JAYUBZ010000235.1:0-2648 GCA_043740595.1 Gammaproteobacteria bacterium | reverse complement strand
GCCGGCAGCCCGGCGATATCCAAGTCGCCACCCTGGGTGTCCTCCACCAACGGGCCGGAGGCAATGACGGCGGCATCATTCCCGGGCACATCCGAGATGGCCAGACACAGTACCGGTCGCGGCATTAGCAGCGCCGCCAACCGGCCGCCTTTGATGCGCGATAAACGTTTGCGTACGCGGTTGCATTCAACAATATCGAGGCCGGAAGCCAGCAGCCATGCGTTCGCCGCGCGCAACTGCGCGAGATCGACACCCGGCGCGGGACACTCCACCAGGGCCGACGCGCCGCCGGATAACAACACCAGCACTTGCGCGTCTTGGGGCAACGCGGCGATGAACGCCACCAATCCGTCACCGGCGGTGAGACTGCGCTCATCCGGCAGGGGATGGCCCGCCGTGTAACAGGGCCACGGCAGGCGCTCTTCACAGCCGTCTTTAGTCACGACATAAGCGTTTACGATGCGTTCCTTTAATACATCGAGGGCGCCGCGCGTCATGGAACAGGCGGCCTTGCCCAGGGCAATGACATAGACCGGACCGGTTGGCGGCAAACGCGGACTCGCGCCCGCGTCGAACAAACCAGTAGCAGGCTGCCGCGCTGAAGCGGCTTGCGCGGGCACCGCCGCATCCCGCCATAAATACTCACGCACGCAGCGCTGTCCCTGTACGACGGCCACGGCCGCGGCGTAGATCTCCAGCAGCCGGGTGCGCTGCGACTCAGGCGATGGCATCGAATCCGCGCTGCAAGTCGCGCCGGATATCCACTACATCTTCGAGTCCCACGGCGACGCGTATCAACCCATCGCCGATGCCCGCGGTGGCGCGCGCCTCCGGTGTAACACGGCTATGGGTGGTGGTCGCCGGATGGGTGATGGTGCTCTTGGTGTCGCCGAGATTAGCGGTGATGGACAATACGCGCGTGGCATCGATGAAGCGCCACGCCGCGTCGCGCCCGCCGCGGATATCGAAGGCCAGCACGCCGCCGCTGGCGAACTGGCCGCGTACATCCACCTGCTGCAATCGCGCCAACGCGTGCTGCGGATGACTGGCGAGACCGGTGTAGTACACGCGCTGCACCGCGCCCTGGCTCTCCAGCCATTGCGCGATATGCAGCGCGCTCTCGCTGTGGGCGCGCATGCGCAGGTCGAGGGTCTCCAGGCCTTTGAGAAAAACCCAGGCGTTGAACGGACTCATGCTCGGTCCGGCGGTGCGCAACACACCGAACACATCGGTGCCTACCCGATTCTCGTCGCCCACCACCGCGCCGCCGATGCAGCGCCCCTGGCCATCGATGTACTTGGTGGCGGAGTGCACCACGATGTCCGCCCCCAGGGCCAGGGGTCGTTGCAGTGCCGGTGTGAGGAAACAATTATCCACCACCAGCAGCGCGTCGTGCGCGTGCGCCAGGTCTGCCAGCTTACGGATGTCGCCCACTTCCGCCAGGGGATTGGACGGTGTTTCCAGAAACAGCAGGCGCGTGGTCGGCGTGATGGCGCGTTCCCAGGCGGCCACATCGCCTAGGGCGACGTAGGTGGTCTCGATGCCAAAACGCGCCAGGATGTTGCTGAACAACTGCACCGTGGTGCCGAAGATGCTGCGCGACGCCAGGATGTGGTCGCCTGTCTTAAGCAGGCCCAGGCAGGTGGCGAGGATCGCCGACATGCCGGAGGCGGTGGCGACACAACGTTCGCCGCCCTCCAGCGCCGCCAGGCGTTGCTCGAACATGCGCACCGTGGGATTGGTGAAACGCGAGTAGATGTTGCCGGGCTCGGCGCCGGAAAAACGCGCGGCGGCCTCGGCGGCGCTCTTGAAGACATAACTGGACGTGGTGAAGATCGGCTCGCCCTGCTCGCCTTCGTGGGTACGCGTCTGACCGGCGCGCACTGCGCGGGTGGCGAAACCCCAATCGTCGTGATTATTTTCTGTCATACCCGCACCTCGGTGGTTGATTCTACTGGGGCTGCACCAGTGAGCGCCTGACGCGGGCATGAAAAAACCCGCTTAGCAGGCTAAAGCGGGTTTGACTCGCTTTAGCCGCATTTGTAAGGCGCCCGCAAGCTGAAGCTCAAATCGGCGCAGAAACTGGGTGCCACCGTAGCGCAGTTCATGGACGCTGTCAACGCGCGCCGCCATCGTAACGGAGCAGGTGCCGGGCATCGATATCGACACAAGCACACGACCAACGAGCAGCACCCGATTTTAGTCCCTTCCCCCCTTGTTAGGGGGAAGGTTAGGATGGGGGTGATGCGCTGAATGAGCCCCAACCACATCAACCGGGCAACCACCCCAAGCGTTACGTCTTGACTCAGTGTTCAGCGTGACTGGGGCGAGCAGAGCAACACGCCGGGCACCAGACCGGCCGGTTCTACATCATGAGAACAACGCCGGGTTAATGCGGGTGATGAGGTATTGGTCGCCTGGGTGGACGCGTTGGGCTATACACCCCCATCCTAACCTTCCCCCTTTCAGGGGGAAGGGACTCGCCTTCCTGTTAAAGCGAGGATAGACCGAGAGGAGGTGACCTTTCTGCGCCTTGCCCGGAGATCCGCTAGGGAAGCTCTGATTAAGTCCCCACTGTCATTTCGACCGAAGGGAGAAATCCAGTAACAGCATGATGACGCTGAACTATCTCGATGTCAGATTTCTCG
>JAYUBZ010000234.1:0-2520 GCA_043740595.1 Gammaproteobacteria bacterium | reverse complement strand
CTGGAGCGGGCGGCGAACCAACTGCACGAGGTCCTGCCGGGGCCGACGCTGATCCATCTCGCCGGGCGCCGCCCACAACCCCTGTTTGCCTCGGTGCTGCTGCATGGCAACGAAGACACCGGCTGGCTCGCAGCGCGCCGGCTGCTGCGCGAGTATGCCAACCAGCGGCTGCCGCGCTCGCTGTCGTTGTTTATCGGCAACGTCGAGGCGGCGCGTCACCATCAGCGCTTCCTCGACGGCCAGCCGGATTACAATCGCATCTGGAGCAACTCGACGGTAAGGCTAGGCACGCCGGAACGACAGATGGCGATGCAGATCGTCGAGGAGATGCGCCGGCGCGACGTGTTCGCAAGCCTCGACATTCATAACAACACCGGGGTCAACCCGCATTACGCCTGCGTGCGCCGACTGGACCACAGTTTCCTGCACCTGGCCACCCTGTTCGGCCGCACCGTGGTGTATTTCACCAAACCCGAAGGCATGCTGATACAGCCCTTCTCGGAGTTATGTCCCGCGGTGACGGTGGAGTGCGGCCAACCCGGGCAGATCTATGGCGTGGAACACGGCTTCGACTATCTGCGGGCCTGCCTGCACCTGGCGGAAATCCCCTCGCACCCCGTGGCGGAGCACGCTATTAATCTGTTTCACACCGTCGCTATCGTGAAAGTACCGCGGGATGTGAGCTTCTCCTTCGACTCCGATGACGCGGATATTCAGTTCAACCGCGACCTGGACCATTTTAATTTTCGCGAATTACCGGCGGGTACCTCCCTGGGCCGCATCCGTCCAGGCAGTCATGCCCGCCTGGAGGTGCGCGACAGCGAGAATCACGAAGTGAGTGAACGTTTTCTGCGCATCGTGAACGACGAAATTCTCACCGCTCTACCGGTCATGCCCTCGATGCTCACGTTGAGCGAGCGCGCCATCCGCCAGGATTGTCTGGGATACATTATGGAAAAACGCGCGGGCCTGCGACCCGCTGTCACACAGGCGAAAGATCCGGTGCCCGTCTATTGAGTATGAGGGTAATCGGGTTAACGCACCGCCCGGGTGACGTCGCCGTGAGCACATCGAAACTCTGTAGGATGTGCCTTGCGCACCGATCGACAGCGTGGTGCGTGGGACGCGCCCTACCGCCCAGGGCAAAGTCGTTGGATGGATTTCTCTTGGGAACACCCGGTGCTGATTAAAGCAAGGCTGCGGCCTCGGCGCCCGCTTCCAGCGCCATACCCTTAAGACCCAACTTCTCGAACAAGGCCCTGTCGCTGTCGGTATCCGGGTTGGGCGTGGTCAGCAACTTGTCGCCATAAAAAATAGAATTGGCCCCGGCGAAGAAACACAGGGCCTGGAGATAATCCGGCATCGCCTGGCGCCCGGCGGACAGACGCACCCTACTGCGCGGCAGGGCGATGCGCGCCACTGCGATGGTGCGTACGAATTCGATGGGGTCCAGTGCAGGTTCATCCGACAGCGGCGTACCGGGTATGCGCACCAGCAGGTTGATCGGCACGCTCTCCGGCTGCGGCTCAAGCGCCGCGAGCTGCGCGATGAGCCCGGCACGGGACGCGCGGGATTCACCCAGGCCCACGATGCCGCCGCAGCATACCTTGACGCCGGCCCGTCGCACCTTGTCCAGGGTGTCCAGGCGATCCGCATAGGTATGGCTGGTGATCACCTCGCCGTAGAACTCCGGCGCGGTGTCGAGATTGTGGTTGTAGTAGTCGAGACCCGCCGCGGCCAACTGCTCCGCCTGGCCGTCGCGCAGCATGCCGAGGGTGACACAGGTCTCCAGGCCCAGGGCGCGCACCCCCTGCACCATGGCCAAGACCGGTTCCAGATCTTTTTGTTTCGGCCCGCGCCAGGCCGCCCCCATGCAGAAGCGCGTGGCGCCGCGTGCCTTGGCGCTGCGCGCGGCCTGCATGACCGCCTCCTGCGACATCAGGGCCTGGCTTTCCACACTCGTGGGATAACGCGCGGACTGGGAGCAGTACCCGCAGTCCTCGGAACATCCACCGGTTTTAATCGAGAGCAAGGTGCTGACCTGCACCGCATTGGGATCGAAGTGGGTACGATGGACACTGTGAGCACGGAATAGCAAGTCGTTGAACGGCAGGGAAAACAGGGACTCGATGGCCGGGACCGATAAATTCATAACACCTCCTCAATGGGTGGCCACACTAGGTCATCCGCCCCGGGGCTGTCAACCTGGAGATACAACGCTGGTTGACAGCGA
The DNA here is from genome assembly GCA_043740595.1 of Gammaproteobacteria bacterium. Classification (GTDB taxonomy): domain Bacteria; phylum Pseudomonadota; class Gammaproteobacteria; order Acidiferrobacterales; family UBA6901; genus JANNJF01. The sequence continues at coordinate 287 of JAYUBZ010000234.1, read as the reverse complement.
CGCAACGTGCGGAGGGTTGTAGGGTGGGCATCGCCCACCGGCAGTGCCTATCGACGCCCCGTGTGGTGGGCGATGCCCACCCTACGCCGTTGGCGGGGTTATTCCGTCAACACGTCCACGTGGAGAAAGAAACAACGGTAGGGTGTGCTGGGCAATTCCTGTGTTTCACTAATAGCGAAGTACTACACTAGGGAAGCTCTGATTAAGTCCCCACTGTCATTTCGACCGAAGGGAGAAATCCAGTAACACCATGATGACGCTGAACTATCTCAATGTCAGATTTCTCG
>JAYUBZ010000233.1:0-6154 GCA_043740595.1 Gammaproteobacteria bacterium | reverse complement strand
GCGAGAAATCTGACATTGAGATGGTTCAGCGTCATCATGGTGTTACTGGATTTCTCCCTTCGGTCGAAATGACAGTGGGGACTTAATCAGAGCTTCCTTAAGTATCTGTTTCCGCTAAGACAGATGCCTTACGGATCGAACCCGTCGCCCATCCCAGCATGACTCTCCACCCCAACACAAAATAAATTGCCATTCCTGTCACCCGTTTCCCCGTGGCGTCGTTAGTAGTGAATGAAGGCCCCGTTCCGGGGTTATCGACAGGAGACAGATAATGACTATTCATCGCCTCGCCCTGGTCACCGCCGCCCTATTATTGGGCACCGCCCCCCTCGCGCAAGCGGGTGGCCGACACGTGGATATCAGCGTCAACCTCGGTTTGCCTGCCTTTTTTGGCTATGTAGAGCAGTCAGCGCCGGTGGTGGTTTATCCGCCCATGCCGACGATCTACTATCGCCCGGTTTACGGCTATCCGGGTCAATACTATTATCGTGACAGCGATCATTATGATGACCGGCATGAAAGGTGGCACCACCGGGAAGAGCACCGCCGTTATCGCGATCGCGATGATGATTAAACCAGGATGGGTGCGCCACACCACCGCCCTGCAATACAGGGGATGGAACGGGTGATGGAAGAGGTGGCGAACGACCTGGCGGCTGTGGCATTGTCAGCCAACACCGTCTGCGCGGGACGCGGGCCGACGGGCGCCGCACACCTATTGGAAGCCCGTGACCCGATGAACGATTTTCTGTCACAAGTGGAGCACCAGGCCTATCGCATGGCGCACTACGCGCTGTGGGATCACGAGCTCGCCCTCGATGTGGTGCAGGACAGCATGCTGAAGCTGGTACAGCGCTACCGGGGAAAACCCCCGGGCGAATGGCCGGCACTGTTTTTCACCATCCTGCACAACCGCATCAACGACGCGCGCCGCCAGCGCATGGTACGCACGGGGATCAACAAGATTATCTCCCTGTTCGACCGGCAGAAACCCGAAGGACAAGACGATCTGGCGGACCCCTTGGAAACGGAAATCGCCGGCAGTCGTGCGCACGAACCGGAAGAGGAATTTACCGCGCGCCGTACGCGTCATCACATCGACAACGCCGTGCGTCAATTGCCGGCACGCCAGCGTCAGGTGTTTTTACTGCGCGAGACACAGGGCCTGGGTGTACAGGAGACGGCACAAATCCTGGGTTGTTCCGAGGGCTCGGTAAAACAGCATCATTTTCGCGCCATGCAGGCCTTGCGCCAACTACTTGCAGAGGTATGGGACCATGAACAGCACTAGCTCTCCAAATGCCGAACACCCCGATAGCATCCAACTGGATCAGTTGCGTGCCGGACTGCTGGACCACCAGCCAACGATCAAGTCACAACTGCTCGGACACCTGCGGGACTGCGCTGCCTGCCGGCAGCAGACGGCTGCGATGGACAAGCTGGCCGCAACCCAGCGCGACGCGCTGAACCCGTGGCTGACCCAGCAATTGTGCACACGCCGCATGGCGGCGCTGGCAGGCGACGCGGCACGGCGTCCACACCCGCCGGCAACGCGCCGGCGGGTGCCGGCCTTTGCCCTGGCGACGGTGGTGGCCGTGATGATCGGTGTCGGAGGATTTTTGGAACTCGCACCTGCCCCCGCACCGGTGCCCCGGGACGTGGCCCAGACCACTAACGACAATGTGCCCGATCTGTATGCGGATATTGATTTTTACCTGTGGTTGTCGAATCATCCCACCACTGAAAATGCCGACGCCGACAGGTCATAATATGAACCTCCGCTACACGCCATTGCTGCTCGTTGCCCTCAGCCTGTTCCCCCTGGCCGCCAGCGCCGGCCTTTCCTACGGCCCACTCACCGCACTCACCTGGCAGGTCGCGGCCAATGACGACTGGAATTCCCTGAGCGAACAGGAACAAACCTTGCTCAAGAAATACCGTCGCGACTGGAATGACTACTCCCCAGAGCAAAAGACACGCCTGCGCGAAGGGGTGGAGCGTTACCAGAAGCTGAGTCCGGCAGAACGCCAGGACGTGGAACGGGAAAGGGATCGCTACGAAACCATGAGCCCACAGGAACGTCGCGATCTGCGCGACAAATACAACCGCTCGCGCGATCGCTGATGCGCCACGGGGCGATATCAGCAGAACTGGGGCGACGAGGACACCGATCTACACCATCGTTAACCCTACCACGTTGCCCTACAACATCGAATCCAGCCAGCACTAGCCAACCGCATACCGACTCGGCCGATATGTCTTCCAGGTCACTCCGACCAACAACTGGCTCAACTGCAACTACCGCTGTCCCAGCGGAAGAATCTCCGATGAACGTGGCGATAGAGCCATACCCCTAGCAGGATGCCAATCGCCGTAAATACCGCCACGACCTGACCTTCGCCCAGTTGTACGAGGGCGATGCTGGGGCAAGATCCGGTGATGGCCCAACCCGCACCAAATAAAAAAGCACCCGGGATGATTCCTGGATGCATCAGCTTCCGGTGCGACGGCATTCCCTCAACCAGATAGCGGAAAAATAAGGTAGCGAACACCACGGCGCCGGCAAAGGCGAACAGCATGCGCAGGTCGGTAAATAGAAACATCTTATTCACTTCGCCGAAGTTCGTGAAACCAACGAAACTGAGCGTAAGCCCCATGAGCAATCCCATCAGGGCGGAACGCAGATGCATTTGAGTAGAGGTGAGTTTCATTTCATCACCGCCTGCACGAAGAAGGAGACCGCTACCGCACTACCAAAGAATGTCATCGTGGCAATGAGACTGGTAGGGGCGAGCCGCGATACGCCGCTAAGACCATGACCCGAAGTACAACCACCCCCCATCTGCGTACCAAACCCAACCAGCACGCCGCCGAAGAGGAGCGTTAACCATTCCCGCCATCCAGTACCGAACAAGCGTGTATGTACCTCACCCAGGTCGAAGTGAAACGCGAAATGGCCGCTGGTCACGGCGGCAAGAAAACCGCCCACCACCATGGCCAAGAGGAAGGTCAGGTGTGTCGTCCAGCGAGCCGTGTTGACAGGGGCGCGCGCCACGGACGACGGTGGCGCGGGGAGTCCACTACCCGCCAATGCCTGATCCGTTTTCTGTACGCCGAACTCCGCGAGCGTGGCTTGGAGCAGAACGTTCTGTACCGTGGCGGCGTTCGCGCTCATCCCGGCCGCGGTCTTCTGGCGCTTGCGCTCTTCGCGCCAGTTCACCAGGACAGCCCAGCTACCGGAAACACCGAGCATGCGGTCGAGCAACAGCACGAAAAGAACCGTTGTCCCACCCAGCGCCAGGGCGCCTTTCCACCAAGACCAGTACTCCATCACGTCACCTCCTTTGGAATTTGTCTGCCTGTCCAGGCCCCATGGGTTGCACCTCGATCAGCTGGAATGCAACAGCCGTTTCAACCAGCCCCCTTTATGCTCAGCCACGGGGGCAGAACCTTGGCGTGCGGCGCTTTGCCTGGTCTCCTGTAATACATTCACGAGCTCTTTATGTCCGTAACGTAGGGCGATGTCCTGCGCCGTCTCGTCAAAATTATTGATCATATCAATAGCCGCACCTTTGGCCAGCAACAGGCGCATGATTTGAAGATTGCCGGTGCTGGCCGCCGCCATGAGCGGGGTCATGCCGTCACTGTTCTGTACGTTGACGTCGACCCCGTGCTTGAAGAGAGAGCCGATCATGTGCGTGCGTGTTTTGAGAATGGCGTTGAACAGGGCGGTCGCGCCGTAGTCGGTACTGCTGCGAGGCAGCTCCACCTTGGTACCGTTGGGAAGCATGTTGAGTGGAACGGTTTCGTTGCGGCAGGACATCTGGAATCGAATACAGCGCTCGTAGTCGCCGTGGCAGTAGTGCGTCTGCCACACCTGTAGCGCCGGGTTTAAAGCGAATTGCGGGAAAAGATCGCAGTGATCACAATGCGTGCATTTCATGACGCCCCCAAACATTTGAATACCTATATGTGCTTCATCTTCCCTCGTAAATTTCGAATCCTTGTTACCATTAGTTAGGGTGCAAATTATATGCCGACCTGTAGCTACTCAGGGACGATACATAATAGTCTAATTTTATTATATACTTATTTATTCAACGATCTTGCGCAGTGCCACAGGTGTCTTGCGCTACGACACAGTAGCCTCTCCATTGACCTCGAACGAAGTGCGGAATTTTAGGGCGGGCACAACCTACCGATAGCGGCCCAGCTGAAGGAAGTACAGTGGGCAGTGACCACCGGCGTCAGCGCTTACGACAATCTCCGCGCATCAAACTCTCAATCCAGCAGGTGCGACACCAGACCATCCGCCAGCTTCGGCTCGAACCAGGTGGACTTGGGCGGCATCACCTCGTTGGCGTCGGCCACCGCCATGAGATCCGCCATGGACGTCGGGTACAGGGCAAACGCGACGGCCATCTCACCGCTGTCGACACGCCGCTGCAAGGCCTCGAGACCGCGAATGCCGCCGACGAAATCGATGCGCTTGTCGCGGCGCGGATCGGTGATGCCGAGGACCGGCGCCACAAGCTGATCCGCCAACAGACTCACATCAAGGCGCCGCACCGGATCGTTGTGCGGTATGCGTTCCGGTTTGATGGTCAGACGATACCAGCGGCCCGCCAGATACATGCCGAACTCACCGGCCTTTACGGGCTTCGCCGCGGCCGTCTGCGGCTGCAGGCTGAAGGCCTCCTCTACCTTTTTCAAAAAGGCCTCGGACGTCAGGCCGTGCAGGTCTTTGATCACCCGGTTGTAGTCCAGGATCTGCATCTGGTCATCGGGAAAAATCACCGCCAGAAAATAGTTATAGGGCTCGTTGCCGCTGTGATGGGGATTGGCGGCACGCCGACCCGCGGCAACGCGTGAAGCGGCCGCGGACCGATGATGGCCATCGGCGATGTAGAGACACGGCATGGCATCGAAGGTGCGCGTGATGAGGTCGATGTCCGCGGTGTCGTGCACCCGCCACAGACTATGGCGCACACCATCGTCGGCGGTTACTTCCACCTCCGCCTTGCCGCGGACGGTCTGGGCGGCCAGCTGGTCGATGACGGGCGAGTGACGGTAGGTCAGAAACACCGGACCGGTCTGGGCATTGAGTGCCTCGATCTGACGCACGCGATCGTCTTCTTTGTCCGGGCGGGTGAACTCATGTTTGCGAATACGGTTGGTGTCGTACTCCTCCACCGAGGCCGCCGCCACCAGGCCGGTCTGGGTGTGGCTGCCCATGATCAGCCGATAGAAGTAATAACCGGGCGTCGGATCCCGTTGCAATATGCCTGCGCGCATCTGGCGCTCGAAGTTCTCCCGGCCTTGGGCGTAGACCTTGGGGTCATAGGGGTCCGTGTCGGTTGGCAGATCGATCTCGGGACGCGAGATGTGCAGGAAGCTCCAGGGTTTACCCGCGGCGCGGGAACGCGCCTCATCGGCGGTCACCACGTCGTAAGGCGGTGCCACGACCTGGTCGGCATGTTCCGGGCGCGGGCGCAGTCCGGCGAAGGGGCGGATTAACGGCATGAAAACTTCCCTGGTAGATGGTCAAAATGGGGAGCATTCAAATATACTTAGCGCCTCAGGTCAAATTAATCCTGTCCTGGGCAATCGGAGTTGCCATGACCACAGACGATACCAGCAACCAGCACGACCCCTACACCTGGCTACTGATGTTCATCCGCGAGGCGCAGCGCCAGGGCGCGGCGTGGCGCGAGCCTGCCACGGCGGCGGCTGCACTGACGTTCTTTCAGGAGCAACTGCCCGGCTATCACCAAGCGCTGGAACAAGCCCTGTTCCCCCTGCTTAAACGCCGACTGCGTGACGACGATGACGAGGCAGAAGAGGCGCTCCGGCAAGCGATCTTCCTCGCCAGCGGTAGCTTGCTGACCTGCCTGGAACAACTGGCCGCCCTGGCGTCATCACCGCCACCGAACGCAAAAATGACCCATACGCTGATAACATCCTTCGGCAACCGCCTGGACCTGCATCTGGAAAAAATGGAAACTGTTATCCTGCCCGCGGTACCTGCCCGTCTGGGCGAGTGCGATATCGCGCTGCTCGCCAGCAGCCTCAGGCGTCACCCTGCCCGCACCCCCTGCCCGCCCACTCACTCAACGGAAAACGTCCACGATGCTCGATAAGGATCAACAAGTCA
>JAYUBZ010000232.1:0-4508 GCA_043740595.1 Gammaproteobacteria bacterium | reverse complement strand
CGAGAAATCTGGCATTGAGATGGTTCAGCGTCATCCTGGTGTTACTGGATTTCTCCCTTCGGTCGAAATGACAGTGGGGACTTAATCAGAGCTTCCCTAGGGAATCTCTGAAGAATTCCCTTCTTCCCCCCCGTGTCTTTCGGCGGAGAGGCGGCATGCAGAAGGGTTTGCTGTGTGTTCCCGGGACTCTCCAGGCCAACCCCCAGGCGCGTGCAGGTTTCTCCTGGTTTTTGGGGTAAAATACCGTCCACAACGCCACGCCGGCAGCGGCATCCACCCCGTCGAACCGATACCCTCTATGAACCTCCCCAAGCGCGTCTATCTCAACGGCCAATTCCTGCCCACCGAATCCGCCTGTATTCCGGTGTTCGACCGCGGATTCATCTTCGGCGACTGCGTATACGAAGTGATCCCGGTTTATGGTAAACGACTGTTCCGCCTGCCCCACCACCTGCAGCGTCTGGACATGAGCCTGGCGGGTATCGGTCTGCAGCAACCCATGAACCACGGCGAGTGGGCCGGGGTTCTGGAGCAGGTGGTGCGGGAAAACGACGCGGGCGATAACAGCGACCAGTCTGTCTACCTGCAAGTGACCCGCGGCGTGGCGCCGCGCGATCACGCCTATCCCAAGAACACCGCGCCCACGATCTTCGCCTATGCCCAGGCGCTCACCTATCCGGCGCCGGAGCAGTTGCGCGCCGGCGTCACGGCCGTCACCACACCGGACCTGCGCTGGTCGCGTTGCGACATCAAGGCCATCGCCCTGCTGCCGAATGTGATGATGCGTCAATATGCCACCGAGCGCGGCGCGGCCGAGGCCATCCTGCTGCGCGACGGCCGCATGACGGAGGGTGCGGCGAGTAATATATTTGTCGTCGCGGGTGGACGTCTGCTCACACCGCCCAAGGGGCTCTATATCCTGCCGGGCATCACGCGTGATCTGGTGGTGGAGCTGGCAAAGACCCACGGCATAGCCTGCTCGGAAGAAGACATCAGCGAACAGCGTCTGCTGGCGGCGGATGAAGTGTGGATGACCAGCTCGACCAAAGAGATCATGCCCATCGTACGCATCAACCATCAGCCCGTGGGCGCTGGCCGTCCTGGCCCGCTGCACGCGCGCATGCACGCTCTGTATCAGGATTACAAACAGGCGTTCCGCGCAGGCCGGGTGGACTGACACCATGTCACTGCCCCACCACCCCGGGCTGGACACACCGCCGTTGTCCTTCCCCTGCGCCTTCGACATCAAGGCCATGGGCAGGCACAGCCCGGATTTTGCCGCCAGCATGCGCGCGCTGGTGAGCCGGCACGTGCCACCGCAGGAACTGCACGCGGTCAACACACGCATGAGCCGCCAGGATCAATATATCTCCGTCACCCTGAGCATCACCGCCTCGAGCTACGATCAGCTCAACGCCATCTACCAGGATCTCACGGCGTGCACGGAGGTGCTGTTTGCGCTCTAAGAGAACCTCTGAACAAGTTCCCTCTCCCCCGTGGTTTTCGGGCCCCCTTCGGGGAGGCGCAAACCGCACGGAGAGGGTTAGGGTGAGGGGGCGATCAAAGGTTTTTTCCCTCACCCTGCCCCTCTCCCTAAGGGAGAGGGAACGTAAGCTGAAGGTGTTTGCCACTTGTTCAGAGGTCCCCTAGCGCCATGTCGACACCCCCCACGCCAGACAGCGTCATCCTCCACGACTTAGGGCTGGCGGACTATGCCGAGACGGTGCAGGCCATGCGCGACTTCACCGACCGGCGCGACCCGGACACCCTCGACGAAATCTGGCTGCTGCAGCACCCGCCGGTCTATACCCTCGGGTTGAATGCCAAACACGGCCGCTTCGACAACCCCGCGGGCATACCTGTCATCCACACCGATCGTGGCGGCGATATCACCTACCACGGTCCCGGCCAGCGGGTGGCCTACATCCTGATGGATCTGCGCCGGCGCGCCTGGGGGGTGAAGACCCTGGTCACGGCCCTGGAGCAAACGGTGATCGATGTCCTGAACCACTATGGCCTGACGGCCACCCGCCAACCCGGTGCCCCGGGGGTATATGTGGGCGGGCGCAAGATTGCCCAACTCGGCCTGCGTGTACGGCGCGGCGCCAGTTATCACGGATTGTCCCTCAACATCGCCATGGATCTCGGCCCCTTCGGCCGCATCCACCCCTGCGGCTATCAGGGCCTTGAGACCATCGATCTCGCTGGTCTGTTGCCAGCGGTTAAAATCGCGCAGAATAGCGCCCAGGTGGACGCCGTACTGGTGGACCGCCTGCTCAACAACCTGGGATACCATGCACAAACCGACTGAGCCGAACACACCGATCATGGATCCCAATGACGCCGAGCACGCGACGCCGGACATCCCCAGCGCCCCGCCCAATCCTTTAAAAGGGGCGTCGAAGACCGCGCGCATACCGGTAAAGATCATCCCACGCGCTGAGCGTCTGCCGAAACCGGCGTGGCTGCGCGCGCGTTCGCCCAATACCCCAGAGGTGGCGCGGCTCAAACAGATCCTGCGGGACAACCACCTGCACACCGTGTGCGAAGAGGCCGCCTGCCCCAACATCGGCGAATGCTTCGGCAATGGCACGGCCACCTTCATGATCATGGGCGCCATCTGCACCCGGCGCTGCCCGTTTTGTGACGTGGCCCACGGCCGGCCGAATCCATTGGATGTGGAGGAGCCGCAGAATCTGGCGCGTACCATCCAGGCCATGGGTCTGCGCTTCGTCGTGGTCACCTCCGTGGACCGGGACGATCTGCGCGACGGCGGCGGCGGTCACTTCGCCGCCTGCATCCGCGCCATCCGCGAGATCAATCCCTCCACCTCCATCGAGATCCTGGTGCCGGACTTCCGCGGGCGCATGGACACGGCCCTCGACGTGATGCACGCGACACCGCCGGACGTGTTCAACCACAATCTCGAAACCGTGCCACGCCTGTATCGCGCGGCGCGCCCGGGGGCGGACTACGCCCACTCCCTCGCGCTGCTGCAACAATTCAAGCAACGTCACCCGAATGTCCCCACCAAGTCCGGCCTCATGGTGGGACTGGGGGAGACCAACGAAGAAATCGAAGGCGTGATGCGCGACCTGCGCGCCCACGGCTGCGACCTGCTCACCATCGGCCAATACCTGCAGCCGAGCCGCGATCACCACCTGCAAGTGGAGCGCTATGTCACACCGGCGGAGTTCGAACATTTCGCGCAGTATGGAAAATCCCTGGGGTTCCGCAACGTGGCGAGCGGGCCCCTGGTGCGCTCGTCCTATCACGCCGAACAACAATCACGCGGGCTCTAAAAAAATATGGAATCCAACTCGTGGCTACCCACACTCCTTGGCTCCCTGCTGGCCCCACCGGGCATTATCATCATCATCGCGCTGCTGGGATTTTTTCTGCAATTAAGACGCTCGTGGGCCGGTGCCGTGGTGCTCACCCTCAGCATCGCCCTGTTGATCGGACTCAGCCTGCCCATCACCGGACATCAATTGCTCGCTTCACTGGAGTCCTACGCGCGCGCGGCTGAATCCGAACTCGGCAAGGAGAGCAAATCCGCGGCGCAGGCGATTGTCGTGCTGGGGGCAGGGCGCATTGCAGACGCCCCCGAGTATCAAGGCGACACGGTCAATGCCCTGACCCTGGAAAGGCTGCGTTACGCCGCGGTACTGCAGCGCAAGACCGGTCTGCCGATCATCGTCAGCGGCGGCTCCCCCTTTGGTGAGCGCATCCCCGAGGCTGAGCTCATGCGTAACGTGCTAGTCGATGATTTTCATGCCAACGTAAAGCTGGTAGAAGACAAGTCGCGCAACACCCTGGAGAACGCCCGTTACTGCCGCGACATTCTGCAGGATACCGGCATACACCAGGTCTATCTGGTCACCCAGGCCTGGCATATGCGACGTGCCATCTGGGCCTTTCAGTCCTACGGAATCGATGTGATCCCGGCTGCCACCGGGTTTAATACCTTGAGCCGCGAAGACAGCAGCTTCATCGGCTATCTGCCTTCCGCCCTGGGTATGCGCATGAGTGGCCTTGCGATCCGCGAGCGCGTGGGTTATTTCTGGTACACCTTCATTCAATCGCAGCAACCCATACCACCCCCTGCTAGCGCGCCGCTGGCTACCCCAACGCCCGAACCCACCCCCACGCCTCCACCTGCCAGGCGCCACTCCCGCAAATAGTTACTCTATTCAGCGACGTTGAAGCTGGCTGATACCAGGCGGATGTCTTGCGCTGCTGCCGGGACTCGACGTGGACGGTCGCCGGCGCCCCGGCTGGCAAGCCAGTCGGTCGGCTTTTTTAGAATCAAGATTGTCGTCGCGAGGTACATGCAACAGGGTCGCTAGGGAAGCTCTGATTAAGTCCCCACTGTCATTTCGACCGAAGGGAGAAATCCAGTAACACCATAGGGAAGCTCTGATTAAGTCCCCACTGTCATTTCGACCGAAGGGAGAAATCCAGTAACAGCATGATGACGCTGAACTATCTCGATGTCAGATTTCTCG
>JAYUBZ010000231.1:0-3797 GCA_043740595.1 Gammaproteobacteria bacterium | reverse complement strand
CGCGCCGCGAAAAAATTGTCGAAGGACGAGCCGTCACGCAACTTCAGGTTGAGGGCAAGTTGACGGCTCACGGGCGAGGCGCGCGTTTGCCGGGCTGTTTGTAGAAACTGCTGAGCTGGTAGCCTTCATATAAATGACGCATCCACACCTTGATCGCCGCCGCCAGCGGCAGGGCCAGGAGGACGCCGAAGAAACCAAACAGCTGGCCACCGGCGAGGACCGCAAAGATCACCGCCACCGGATGCAGGCCGATGCGCCCACCCACGAGATAAGGCGTCAGCACGGTGCTCTCCAGCAGCTGCCCCACACCGAACACCGCGGCCACCTTGAGCAGGGCGATCGGCTCATGAAACTGCAAAATAGCGGCGACGCCGGCGACCAATATGCCGGTGATAAATCCGAGATACGGCACAAAACTCACCAGCCCGGCGAGCAGGCCGATGGCCAGCGCCAGATCCAGACCCACGATGCCCAGGCCAAGGGAGTAGATACCGGTGAGGGCCGCCATCACCGACAGTTGACCACGGAGAAATCCCGCCAGCACGTCGTCGGTTTCCCGTGCGATGGCCAGCAACCGAGGGCGCATGCGCGGCGGAAACAATCCGGGCACGCGGGCCAGTATCCCGTCCCAATCGCGCATCAGATAAAAGGTGACCACAGGGATCAAGGCGAGATTAACCAGCATGGCCACAAGATGCATGCCGGAACGCGTCATATAGGAAAAGACCTGGCCGACGGTGCCGCCGAGACCTTCCCAGTGCTGAGTGACCTGGGCCTTCAGCGCCGCCATATCCAATAGCGAGACATCCACGCCCAGGGTGGTTTGCAGCCAAGGTACCAGCACACTGTTGAGCCAATCGATATAGCCCGGTAGTTTGCCGACAAAGGCGCTCACCTGATTCTGTATCTGCGGGATCAAGACCAGCAGCAGAATCAGCAACAGCAACAGCAACACCAGAAAGACGATAATGACCGCCAGGATACGCGATATGCGCAAGCGCTCCAGGCGCTTGAGCAAAGGGCTGGCGATATAGGCCAACAAGGCCGCTACCAGGAACGGGGTGAGCATGGGCGACAGCAGATAGAGCAAGCCCCCACCCACCAGTACTGCCCCGACACCCCAGGCCACGCGCATTACCGTCATATCAATCCTGTCTCCCCAAGCGTTTGCCACTCCGGCGCCGGCCGGCGCCCTGTCTTGCAGACGCCGCAGCACCCGCGTGTTCGATGTCCTTCATAATGCCCCAGGACCAAAGGTAATGCAGGCCGCTGGCCACCGTGGTGGCAAACACACAGTAGATCAAGACATCCACCCAGCCTGCATAGGCATAGGATAGATAACCTGCCTTTTCCACCAGGATCACGCCGACCAGGGCAATCTGCACGACGGTGTTGAGCTTGCTCAGGTTGCTCGGCTGCATGGTGACCGGACCGCTATGCGCGACGTACACCAGATAACCCCCGACGATGAGCAGGTCGCGGAAGGCCACGGTCAGCATCAGCCAGAAGGGGATATGTTCCAGCAGCGTCAGCATGACGTAGGCGCTGATTAATAATATTTTGTCCGCCGCCGGGTCCAGGATGCCCCCCAAGCGCGAGACCAGATTCAAGCGTTTGGCCAGAAAACCATCCAGGGCGTCGGACAATCCGGCCAGGACAAACAGCGCCAAGGCCAGGCTATAGTGTTGGTCCTTGAGGGCCAGAATCAGCACGGGGACCAGGGCGATACGCGACAGGGTGATAGCGTTGGGCAGGTAAGAGAGATTCATAGCTTGATCGTCATTTGCTATTTTATAAAACCGGATGATCCCGATCCTGAGGGGCGGACGCCACGCTGGTTTGAACGCTATGTGAGGGGTGGATTGAAGTCAAGGTTTACACCCGCACCCCCCACAGCCTACCATAACACCCCTTATTCCGGAGGTTTCGTGAACAAACCGCATAAACCATTCTTAAGTTACCGTGACGCCGGCGTCGACATCGATGCGGGCGACGCCCTGGTCGAGGCAATCAAGCCGATCGCCAAACGCACCAATCGTCCCGGCGTCATGGCGGGGCTGGGTGGCTTCGGCGCCTTGTTTCAGATTCCACCGGGTTACCGCGAGCCTATCCTGGTCTCCGGCACCGACGGGGTCGGCACCAAACTCAAACTGGCCATCGAGTTGGGCCGGCATGACACCATCGGCATTGATCTTGTGGCCATGTGCGCCAACGACATCATCGTCCAAGGGGCCGAGCCGCTGTTCTTTCTCGATTACTTTGCCACCGGCCACTTGGACATCAAGGTGGCCGAGGCGGTTATCAGCGGCATCGGCGAGGGTTGCCGTCAGGCAGGGGCCGCACTCATCGGCGGCGAGACGGCGGAAATGCCCGGCCTGTACGCGCGCGAAGATTACGACCTCGCGGGTTTTTGCGTAGGCGTGGTGGAAAAATCCCGCCTCATCGATGGCTCGGCGGTGAAGGCCGGCGACACCCTCATCGGGCTTGCGTCCACCGGTCCCCACTCCAACGGCTATTCCCTGATACGCAAAATTCTGAGCGCCACCGGTGCCGGTCTGGAACAAACCTTCGACGGCAGCACCCTGGGGGAAACCCTGCTCACCCCGACGCGCATCTACGTCAAATCGCTGCTGACACTGCTGCAGACCGTGCCGGTGCATGCCCTGGCGCATATCACCGGCGGCGGGCTGCCGGGCAACGTGCCGCGGGTACTGCCGGCCAACATGCGCGCGGTGATCGACGCCGGCAGCTGGAAACGTCCAGGGATTTTCGACTGGCTGCAGGAAGGCGGCAACGTAGAGAGTATGGAGATGTATCGCACCTTCAACTGCGGCATCGGCATGCTGGTGGCCGTGGCACCGGCGGACGCCGAGCGCGCCCTGGCCCTGCTCCGGCAGGCGGGCGAATCCGCCAGCGTTATCGGCTACATCGAGCCGCATCAGGGTGAAAGCGAGATCGTCATCCAGGAATGAGCATGTCGCCCGCCCCCGTGGTGATACTGCTTTCCGGACGCGGCAGCAACCTTCAGGCGATCATCGACCAAACCACTGCTGGACGACTGGCCATCGACATCCGCGCCGTCATCAGCAACCGGGCGGCGGCGGAAGGACTGACGTTGGCGCGCGCGGCCGGCATCCCCACACAAGTGGTCGAGCCGAGCGACTATGCCGACCGCGATCGGTTCGACGCGGCGTTGATGCAGGCCATCGACGCCCATGCCCCGCGCCTGGTAATCCTGGCGGGCTTCATGCGCATACTGGGTACCGACTTTATCCAGCACTATGCCATGCGGCTGATCAACATCCACCCTTCGCTGCTGCCTGCATTCAGGGGCCTCAATACCCATGCGCGTGTGCTGGACGCTAAGGCGGAGCAGCACGGGGCGAGCGTGCATTTCGTCACCCCCGACGTGGACGGCGGACCCCTCATTATCCAATCGGCGCTGACCGTACACCCCAACGACACGGCGGAAAGTTTGGCGCAGCGCGTGCTGCTGGAGGAACACCGCATCTATCCCCTGGCCATCCAGTGGTTCATCGCCGGACGCCTCAGCCTGGATAACGGCAACGTGCTGCTGGACGGCGAATGCCGCCCGGAGCAAGGACTGCCCAGGGCGTCGACATGAACTATACATAGAGACATATGTATGTCCGATTATGTAGGGTGGGCGATGCACTGGAAACGGCTCCTGCGTTTGCCCCAAGGGGCCTGGCGCCAGTACTTCCGCCATCTCGGCGCCGGTTCCCGACAGCGCTCTACCTCGCCCATCCATGGGCTCGCCTGGCGGTCGCCCACCC
>JAYUBZ010000230.1:0-3573 GCA_043740595.1 Gammaproteobacteria bacterium | reverse complement strand
CAGCGCTGCAGTCCTGGGGCGCCAGTTTCTTCGAGGAGTTGCAAACGGAAACCGGCCTGCTCACGTCGCAACTGGAAACCGCCTTGGGTGAACTCAGCGCCCAGGGCCTGATCAGCTCCGACAGCTTCCAGGGTCTGCGCAGCCTCATCACGCCGCAGAAGATCCAGCGGCGTCGTCAACGCCGCCACCTGCAGCACGCCCCACTGGCGGCGGCGGGGCGCTGGTCACTGTTGCGTCCACCGGCATCCGTGGCGGATGATCGTTACGTGCCGGTCGAACACATCGCGCGCGTGCTGTTGCGCCGCTACGGCGTGGTGTTTCGCAAACTGCTGGAACGGGAGGATGGATTGCCAGCATGGCGCGAGCTGCTCTATGTGTATCGCCGCATGGAGGCGCGCGGCGAACTGCGGGGCGGACGTTTTGTGCAGGGCTTTGCCGGCGAGCACTATGCCTTGCCCGAGGCGGTGACGGCGCTGCGTCAGATTCGTAATCGAGCCAAGCAAGGTGACCTCATCGCCATCAGTGCCGCCGACCCGTTGAATCTCACCGGCCTCATCACGCCAGGACAACGCGTGCCTACCCAGCAAAGCCACCGTTTGTTATACCGGGATGGCGTGCCCATCGCCCTGGGTGCCCACGATGACATCACCTGGTTGGAGGCAATTGAGGCCCCGGGCGAGGGATATCTCCGCAGCATGTTGCTGCGCAAACATTCCTCCGCTGCCTATCACAAACCGCCGCGTCGCCCGGTTTGAGAGTGGATGAAAGCTCAGGGGTAAACCAGCCGCCTGCCTGCCGCTTAAGGCGGACAGGCAACGGTACCGATGCCGCCCGCGGTGGACTCCTGTGGCTATATCGCGTGCCGGGGGCCGGCGGATAAACAGGATCATCGCGCCGGCAGCATCCGCCGGTGAACGACTAAGACGCCCCTAGATAATCTTTCTTGCCGATATCGACACCGTTGTGCCGCAGGATGGCGTGGGCGATGGAGACATGAAAATACAGATTGGGCAGGACACGATTCAACAGGTAGGGCAAGCCGTCAAGGGTGAGTGTTTCATCGCGCACCTTGAGGGTAATCGACCTTTTCTCCGAGCCGTCAATCTGCTCGGGTTTGAGGGTCTTGAGGTAATTAACCGTCTTGCGCAGTCGCTCAATCAATTCAGGAAACGTCTTTTCGTTGTCTTCGTATTTAGGCGGCTCCAGCCCGGCCAACCGCGCCGCGCCGCCCTTGGCGGTGTCCGAGGCGATCAGTACCTGTCGCCCCATGGGCAGCATATCGGGATAGAGACGGTCATTGATCAGCACGCTGGGATCGATCTTTTTGGCCTCGGCATGGGCCGCTGCCTTTTCCAGAATGGCGGCGAGGTTGTTCAGCATGCGGATGCATACCGGCACCGAGGCTTGATACATTGAGATGGTCATGGATGGTTCTCCGTAAGGATCAGGGTTGTGAGATAAATGAAACGATCATTAATGCTCAATCACCACGGCAGGGCCGCAGTGATTGCCAGATTCAAACAGGTGATGCTACAGCACACCCCGTTTTTTCTGAACAGCCATTGTGGGCCCAAGGGAATTGGAAGTTCAAGCAATAATGAATTTAGGGGGATAGGCGGCGGTGACTGGTTAACCGCCCCACCGAATTGACCGCCGCGTACAGACAGGCCTCAGGACATAGCCGCCCCGGCCAGGGATTTCTTAAACCCCTCCAGGCCGCAGACCCGCTGATACCAGCGCTTTATATTCGCCCCCTGCGGCTCGGCCTTGGCATACCCCAGCTGGAAAATATTGGAGCCGATGGACAGGTCGGCTATGGTCGGCTTGTCCCCCGTCAGGAAGTCGCTTCCCGCCAACCCCGCGTCCAGGATGTCCGCCAGCCCCGGCAGGTTTTTCTCACCGCGCGCGATGGCCGCTGGGTCGCCGGCATCGCCGAGGAAGACTTTGTTCAACACGATGTTTCTTACCGCCAGCAACAGGCGGCACTGATTCCAGTCCAGCCACTGGTCGACCCTGGCGCGGGTGCTCAGGTCGTCGGGATACCAGTCCGTCAGGTCATGTTTTGCGCACAGGTAACGCAGGATCGCGTGTGACTCGAACAATTTCAGTTTGCCGTCGATCAGCACCGGCACCTGGTGATTCGGATTAATGGCCATAAATTCCGCCGACGGGTGTTCGCCCTTTTCCAGGGCGACATGACGCAGCTCATAGTTAATGCCCGAGGCTTCAAGCAGGGCAACGACCCGGCGGGCGTGTTGGGAATAGGGGTGATGGTAGAGGGTATACATGGGCGATCTCCGGTTGATGTGGGTATCCGCGTAGGGTGGTTGTCGGACAGCGCTGGCAGGATAACCACCCCCTGCTGACAGCGTCGTGTCAGCAGGGGGTGGGGCTCAAATTTTTCTGCCGGTGCTTAGGTTCTTTCCAAATGCGCGTAGGCCGGCAGCGTCTGCAAGCGGGTGTCCGCGAGGGCCGCGCCAACGGTGAAGTGATAGAGGCTCTGCAACCCCTGGCCTTCTATACCGAGCACCTCGTGCACCGCATCGTCAAAGTAACAGCCGATGCCGGTGCCGCGCACGCCCGCCGCTTCCGCCTCGAGGTAGAGTGCCTGGCCCAGGATGCCGGTTTCCCAAAACAGTTGACGGTAAACCCAGGGCGCCCCACTCAGGTTGGTGGCATAGTCGGCCAGCATGCCGAGGCTGAAGGCGCCGTCGGCGGCGATGTCCTGATGGCAGGACAGGGTGCGCGCCGCGTTGCGTGCGTCCGCCGTTACCAGCCGGAAGAGCGGCAGATGTGCGGGGCAGCCTTCCACCCGGTCCCACTCGAAGTCGGCGGATAATGCCGTGCGCAGTTTCTCTTCACTCAGTGGGTTGCGTAGGAGCAGATAGAGTCCGGGCGTCAGATCGTCAACCCGATGCACGAATATCGCCAGATGCACGCGCGCGGACCACCCGATGGCGTCCCACGGAGGAAGACCACGGCGCGGCAGGGTCATGTCCAGCATACGGTAGAAGGTATCAGCCGGCAGTGGCGTGATGCCATCGAAGGTCTGCGCGCTGCGCCGCTGACGGATGATGTCCAGGGCGCTTTGACCGCAATCGCACCGGACCGGATCGGGATACGCCGGCGCCTGCCAGGGGATCTCTATAGTCTCGGGCTTGGTGCAGGCCAGCGCCGCCTCGTCGATCACCGGCCAGGTGTGCCCATGGTGTTGAGAGAGCACGTTGGCGCGTCCCTGCCATCGGCCAGTCTCGGCGGCGTGCACCACTGCGCTGTTTGTCCAGGCGCCCGCAGTCGTTTCAGACGGCTGGGTTGTTATCAGCAACATGAGGTCCGGGTGCTCAGGTTCGGCCGCGTGAAAGTCCGTGTCCCGGGCCAGGCCGAGCAGGGTGCTGATATCCGCGTCACGCCAGGACGTCAATACGCGCGCATGCCAACCGAGTGTCGCCGCGGCATAGCGGACGGCGGCGATAGCGTGGCCAACATCGTGCTGGCAATAGCGGTAGGCGCGCTCGCCGTATTTCCAGGCCTCGCGCCAAGGGATGGACGACAGGCCCACCAGGCAGGCATCGG
>JAYUBZ010000229.1:0-3529 GCA_043740595.1 Gammaproteobacteria bacterium | reverse complement strand
ATTTTCTTGACGATGGCGAGACCGAGACCGGTGCCTTTTTCCTTGGTGGTCACGTACGGCTCGAACAGGTGGTCCAGGACCGAGGGGGCAAAGCCTGGTCCATTGTCGTGGGTCTCGAGTTCCACAAAGCGCCGGCCTTCGATTTCATAAAGGCGGGTGTTGATACGCAGCAGCGGATCGGCGATGGCGCCCAGCGCATCGTTGGCGTTGAGCAGCAGGTTGTGCAGCACCTGACGCAGGCGTCCGGGATCGGCAGTGATCGGCCGCAATGCCGGATCGAGGTTGAGTTGGATGCGTACCGGATTTTGCCGGCCGCGATACAGCTCGACCACGTCGTTGATGAGCAGGTTCAGGTCCACCGGCACCGGTTGAATCTGCACCGGCCGCGCATATTCCGAGAAGGCGTTCACCATGGACTTCATGGCCTCCACCTGCTCGACGATAGTGCGCGTGGCGCGCTCCAATGTTTCCTGTTGCGGTTGGCTCAGGCCATCCATGCATTTCAGGCGGATGCGTTCCGCCGACAGGCGTATGGGCGTGAGCGGGTTTTTAATTTCGTGCGCCAGGCGGCGCGCCACTTCGCTCCAGGCGGCGTCGCGCTGTGCCTGGATGAGGGCGCTGATATCGTCAAACACCACTACGTGACCGCCATGCCGCGTCCGCAAGCCCGGCAGGCGTGTGCCGCGCAGGATGAGGGTGCGTTTGCCGGCCTGGCCTTCCAGGCTGATTTCCGCATGCCACTCGGCGCGCCCTTCGTGGGTGGTGTCCTGGATCGTCTGCACAAAGGGTATGAGATGCGGCTGTCGGTCCAGTATCCACTTAAGGGACCGGCCCACGCCCTGCTCGAGGCCGATGCCGAGGATTTGCTCGGCGCTGGTGTTGTAGGTGCGCAGCCGCGCGCGCGGGTCGAAGGAGAGCACGCCGGACGACAAGTGGGTCAGTACAGTTTCCAGATAGGTGCGCTGAACCTCGGCCTCGCGCTGGCTGTGCTTGGTCTGGCTCTGGGCGCGATGGATGCGGCGTGTCATGTCGTTGAACGACTTCACCAGTATACCCAGCTCGTCCCCGCCGGACACCGGCAGTTGCTTGCGGTAATTCCCTTGCGCCACGGCGCGTGTACCCTCCGCCAGATCGCGTAACGGCGTCACCAGACGGCGCGCCGAGTAGATCGCGGCCCACACCGCAATCAGCAGGGTGAGCAGCGCCACCAGGCTGAGGGTGAGAATAAAACCGAACTTGAGTGGACCACGCAGATAAATGAGCTTCTCATATTCGGCAAACGCCACCTGCACGCTCTCCCCCAGTTTGCTGTAGCGGTCGGGCAACTGCTGCTGCACCTGGAGGATGCGCAAGGGGGCGCCGACGTCACGCGAGCTGACTGGCGCCACGACACGCAACTGCAGTCCTGACTTGCCCAAGGGGTCGATGGTGGCATACGACAAGCCTTGGCGCGCCTGGGACAGGATGGCCTCGTTCGGGCGGTCGGGCACCAGGGTCTTGCTGTCGAGGTTGCCGAGACTGCTGGCGGCGATGATTTTTCCATCCTGTGCAAACAGGGTGATTTCCGTGACGCCGTATTCCTCGCGCAGGTCGTCGAGGATGGGCGCGACCATTTTGTCGGGAAACGCCTCGAGCTCGAAGGCCATGTCACGGGTTTTTTTGCTGAGATCGTCCTTGATGGCGTCGAGGGCGGTGCGGCCGAGGGACAGGGCATCGTCCAGGGCGCGTTCGATTTTGACGTCGAACCAGTTGTCGATGCCCTTGTTGAAGGCCTGGATGGAAAAAAAGTACACGATGGTCACCGGGGTGACGGCGAGCAGTACAAAAAATCCCAGTAGTCGCAGGGTAAGGCGCGAGCCCATCACCTTGTTACGATACTGGGTGGCCAGGTGTTTGAGGTTCGCCAGGATCAGCGCCAGCAGCACGATAATGCCGAGTATGTTGACCACCAGCAGCAGCGAGTACATCCGGCTGAACAGTGCGGAGTTCTGGGTCGCCGCACTCATCATGGCCAGCGCCGCCAGCAACAGCAGCGACAGGATCGCCACGGGGGCGATGCCGGTGGCCCAGCGCCTCATCGCTCAACCTCGCGGCGGATCCAGCCGGTGTTGTGGTGCCACGCCGGGGTGACATAGGCCAGGGGTCGCAGGGGCGACGGCAGGGCCTCGATGTCCAGCCGCACGCGCAACTTGAGCCAATAGTGCAGCTTGGGGTCGATGTCCTTCTTTTTCGGCAAGGGGATGTCCAGGTCGTTGAGCGCGCCCGCGTAGGCCAGGGCCGCCTGTGCCGTGGGGAAGCGCGCAAAGTCGTCGGCGTCCACGTCGGTGCTGCTCACCAGGTATTGACCGGACAGCGCGTGGTACTGAATACGACGATGCAGGGTTCGGTCGGTCACCACCCGATCCCAGAGAAAGCGCCGGTGCTCCACCAGGGCGAGGTCGATGAGCACATCCAGGGGAATGCCCTTGCTTAGCGCCTCTTCCGTGCGGGCGCTGAGGGACATGTCCAGGGTGGTGTTAATCAGCAGCGCGTCATCCACGAAGCGGGCGTCGACATCGCGCACCACGAAATCCGCCCAGGCGCCCCGGGTCATGAGGGCGAGCACGATGCAGGCCAGCAGACCGGCGAGATTCAGATGTGGTCGCATGCCCATGCCTACGACGCCTCCGTATCGGAGGCTTTGCGCACACAGGCATAGTAAAAACCATCCATGTCTTCTTCGCCCGGCAGTATCTGGACGCCGTGGCCGGTGGCGTGCGCCCAGGACAGCGCCAAGGGCACGGCAGCGGCGTCAGCGTGGCGCGCCAGGAAGTCGCGTATCTGATGCTCATTTTCCATGGGCAGTATCGAACAGGTCACATACAAAAGCTTACCGCCTGGCGCGAGCCAGGGCCACAGGGCATCCAGAATGCGCGCCTGGGTGCGCTGCAATTCCACAAGATCCTGTTCAGTGCGGTGGTGTTTGATGTCCGGATGGCGCCGGATGACCCCGGTGGCGGAACAGGGGGCGTCGAGCAGAATATGGTCGAAGGCCGGACCCTGCCACCAGGCGGCGGGGGTAGTGGCATCGCCGGTGATGATCGTCGCATGGAGTCCCAGGCGCGTGAGGTTTTGCGTGACGCGCTGCATACGGTGGGCATCATAATCCACCGCCACGAGTTCTACCGACGGTGTGCGTTCCAGAATATGACAGCTCTTGCCGCCGGGGGCGGCGCAGGCATCCAGTATCTTCTCGCCCGGTTGCGCGTCCAGCAGGATTGCCGCCAACTGGGCGGCGCCGTCCTGTACCGACACCTGGCCTGTGAGAAATCCGGGCAGGGCGGCCACGGGTACCGGCTGGGCCAGGGTCAGCCCTTCTTCGGTATGCGCCGCCGGCGTAGCGGGCATGTCGCTGCGGGTGAGTGTTGCCAGGTAGTCGGCGCGCGCGCGATTTTTTGCCGGTTCACCCGCAAGGTCATGGGTGGGCGCGCATTGTTGGCGGCGCAGATCGCCGGCCAGTCATCCGGCCAGGCGGCACGCAGATGCTGCA
>JAYUBZ010000228.1:0-2629 GCA_043740595.1 Gammaproteobacteria bacterium | reverse complement strand
CCTGTCCCTCGACCTGCGGGTTATGCCTCCCCGAAGGGGGCTAAGGGAGAGGGGACGAAGCATGATCGTTCTGGCCACTTGTTCAGAGGTTCCCTCGTGCATTTTTCACGTGGCATGGCCGGCAGGCAAAACAAAGGGCCGCCGAGGCAGCCCTTTGCAGGCAGCGCCGATACCGGCGTTTAATTCACGCTCACGCTGATCTTCTTCGGCTTGACCTCTTCGGACTTCGGCAGGACCAGTTCCAAAATACCGTCCTTGTAGTTGGCCTTGACCTTCTTTTCGTCGATTTCCTTGCCGAGGCGCAGGCTGCGGACGTACTTGCCGTAACGCCGCTCCTGACGAATGACGCGCTCGCCTTCGCGCGTTTCATTCTCACTCTTGCTCTCGCCACTGATGGTCAGAACGCCGTTTTCCAGGGTGATCTCGATGTCGTCCTTCTTGATACCGGGCATCTCCGCCTGCAGTACGAACTCGTTGTCGTGCTCCACGACATCCAGGCGTGGCGCCAGGCCCTCGCTGACCGTCTCTTCCGCCATGCCCAAAGGGCGCAGGAAAGTCTCGAACAGACTGTCAAAATCATCGCCCCAGCGGCGCGCGATCGTGCTCCTTGGGGTACGCAATAGCATATTCATGTTCACCTCCAGTTAAGGGTTGGTTGCAACGACTTACGCTATTTTTATGGGGGTGTGTAAAACAATTACAAGCGTTTTCGACAGGAGCGGGGGCTGAAAAAATATTTTTATTTCATGCGCTTGTAAAACAGCCCGACCAGCGGGATTTACAGGATGTAACGCGCCAGATCTTCGTTGCGCGCCAGTTCAGCGAGATGCGCGTCGACATACGCCGCGTCGATCAGCAGTTTCTCGCCGCTGCGGTCCGCCGCCTCGAAAGAAACAGTCTCCAGCAACCGCTCCAACACCGTGTGCAGGCGGCGCGCGCCGATGTTCTCCGTGGTTTCGTTTACCTGCCACGCGATCTCGGCAATGCGGCGCACACCATCGTCACCGAAGCGGATCTCCAGACCCTCGGTGGCCAGAAGTGCGGCGTACTGGATAGTGAGAGAGGCATCGGTGTCAGTGAGGATACGCACGAAATCATCTACCGTAAGCGCGTGCAATTCCACACGTATCGGCAGACGCCCCTGCAACTCCGGTATCAGGTCCGACGGTTTCGCCAGGTGAAAGGCGCCCGAGGCGATAAACAAAATATGATCGGTCTTGACCATGCCATATTTGGTCGACACCGTTGAACCCTCCACCAGCGGCAACAGATCGCGTTGCACACCTTCGCGGGAGACATCCGGGC
Organism: Gammaproteobacteria bacterium; assembly: GCA_043740595.1. Lineage (GTDB taxonomy): Bacteria > Pseudomonadota > Gammaproteobacteria > Acidiferrobacterales > UBA6901 > JANNJF01. The sequence continues at coordinate 1,324 of JAYUBZ010000228.1, read as the reverse complement.
CGCGTGTCTCGGAACGCCCGGCGATTTTATCCAGCTCATCGAGAAACACGATGCCTTGTTGTTCCACGCGCTCGACGGCGCGCGTCTTGAGGTCATCGTCGTTGATCAGGCGTCCGGCCTCTTCTTCCGTCAGCAGCTTGAGCGCCTCGCTGACCTTTACCTTGCGCGCACGTGTGCGCCGCGCGCCCATGCCCTGGAACATGCCCTGCAACTGGCTGGTGAGATCCTCCATGCCGGGCGGCGCCAGGATCTCAACGCCCATGGGCGGCACGCTCAACTCCACCTCGATCTCCTGCCCGTCCAGACTGCCCTCACGCAGTTTTTTGCGGAACGCCTGGCGCGCCGCGCCATCCGCCGCGGGGCGGTTATCCGTCGTGGCGAAACCCACCTCGCGCGCCGGCGGCAGGAGGATGTCCAGGATCCGGTCTTCCGCCGCATCCTGGGCGCGGGTACGAACCTTTTCCGTCTCCTCCACGCGCATCATCTTGATGGCCACGTCCACCAGATCGCGCACGATGGAATCCACATCGCGCCCGACGTAACCCACCTCGGTGAATTTGGTCGCTTCAACCTTGATGAACGGCGCATGCGCCAATTTCGCCAGACGCCGCGCGATCTCGGTTTTGCCGACACCGGTGGGTCCTATCATCAGGATATTCTTCGGCGTGATCTCGCAGCGCAGCTCGGGATCGGCCACCTGCGCGCGGCGCCAGCGGTTGCGCAGGGCGATGGCCACGGCACGTTTGGCGGCGCCCTGGCCAATGATGTATTTGTCCAGTTCCTGGACAATCTCCCGCGGGGTCATTTCCGACATAAGGGTTTAAATTTCCAGTTCTTCGACGGTCAGGCTGTGATTGGTGTAGATGCAGATATCGCCGGCAATATTCAAGGCGCGCTCCACGATGTCACGTGCCTCCAGTTGGGTATTTTCCAGCAGGGCGCGCGCCGCCGCCTGGGCGTAGGGCCCGCCGGAGCCGATGGCCATCAGCCCGCCCTCGGGTTCGATCACGTCGCCGTTGCCGGTGATGATGAGGGACGCGCTGCGATCCGCCACCGCCAACAGCGCCTCCAAGCGACGCAGCATGCGGTCGGTGCGCCAGTCCTTGGCCAGCTCCACCGCCGAGCGCGTCAGGTGGCCTTGGTGTTTGTCGAGCTTGGCCTCAAAGCGTTCGAACAGGGTGAAGGCGTCTGCCGTGCCGCCGGCAAAACCGGCGATCACCTGATCTTTGTACAAACGCCGCACCTTGCGGGCGTTGCCTTTCATGATGGTGTTGCCCATGGAGACCTGGCCGTCGCCACCGATGACGACGCGGTTGCCCCGGCG
>JAYUBZ010000227.1:0-5790 GCA_043740595.1 Gammaproteobacteria bacterium | reverse complement strand
ATTTGTTGGGCACCCCCATGAAAGTGTCAGCTGGATGTCATGGCCGGGTCTGGGATGAAACAAAATACAGGCAACAGCTCGCGCTACAGGCGAACCAGTTTACGCAAGTGTAAGCTGGCCGACACAGCGCGATAAAAGAACTCAAGGGGGTTCGGGGTAACATAAAAATTGACAAGGTAGTTTTTGTATAGGTACAGCTCAATCTTTAGTGTTCAGCAAGGAGAGTATCATGCAAGCAACAACAAGATGGAAAGCGATCGTTCGTACACTTTTATTTTCCCTGGCGTTTTTTTGTGCAGCCGCAGTACAGGCCGGTGATACCGCCGGAACCGCGCCCCTCGCCCTAGCCGACAACGTGTCTTACCACCCAACGGATGGGTCAGTCAGTTCAGCCAATAAGGCCCAGAAGGATGTGGCGAACCTGTCCCAACCCGCTGAGTATCTTTTCAGCTCCCCGCCCCGCGGCAACAACGCGATGGAGACTGCAATCTTTCAACCCGTCGCCGACTACCTGAGCCGGGTTACCGGCAAAAAATTTGTCTACAAATACTCGGACAACTGGCTGGCCTATCAGAGCAATATGCAAAAAGACACCTACGACCTGGTGTTCGACGGTCCGCATTTCGTCAGCTGGCGCATATCGCATCGCGGTCATGAACCCCTGGTGAAGATACCCGGAGACTTCATCTTCGTGTTCCTGGTGCGTAAGGACAACAACAATATCCAGGAGCTGAGCAACCTCGCTGGACGCACTGTGTGCGGTCATGCCCCTCCCAACCAGGGGACCCTGCGCCTCTACAACATGTTCACCAACCCCGCACGTCAGCCGCAACTGGTCGAGGTACAGGGCTGGCGCAATATCTACAGAGAAATGCTCGCTGGCAAATGCATAGGCAGCGTCGTGCCGCTCAAGATATACAAAGAACTGGATCCGGAAGGCAAGGACACCAAAGTCCTGTACGTCACCAAGGCCGCTCCGGGACAGGCCTTCACGGCAAGCAAGCGTATACCCCCCGAAATACGCGCCAAGATCGCCGACGCCCTGATGTCTGCCGAAGGTCAGGCAGTGACCGCCAAGCTGCGCCAACGGTACCCATCGCAACCCTATATCCGCGCCACCAAGAAGGAGTACAGCGGCGAGGATGAGCTGCTCAAGGACAGTTTCGGTTTCGATTCGTAATGTGAGTAGATGTCTAAATCGCCAGGCTATGACCGCAGGGAGACAGGGAGATAGACAACGCAGGGACGTAGGTACAGGGGATATAGTCCGTGCCCACAATCCCGCTAGTATTGATCCCCTTGCCAAGATGACAGTACGCCGCTGACGCGACGACCCTTGTTGTGTCCAGGGCTTTAAACTATGCGATCGGATCGCAACGGGTATTACAGGTATTTTCTGGACTCCAGCAGTGCAGAGCCAGGGCCGGGAAGTTAAGCTTATCCAAGCAAACTTTCGTCAAAGATTTCTTAAGTAATGCCGATATCGAGGACAGGGGGGCGCCGGCCAGCTGGCGCAAAGATGAAATCGCAGTAACGTTCGACGTTTAATAGAAGCAAGGAGAGCTATCATGCTATGCAAGTCACCTTTCGTAAAAATCTTATTCATCAGTCTGCTAAGTCTATTTGTTCAGGCGGCATCGGCTGACAACACCTCCGCATCGAGACTGGACGATAGCGCCAAGGCAACGGGTTCAAAAGTATCTTACCAGTCGAACGGCGCTCTGCTGCCGACCCCCAAAGTGCCCAACTCGTCGGAATACATTTTCAGCGCGGCACCGCGCGAAAGCGTCGAGGAAGGCACCAAAATCTACGGTCCGGTGGCGGAATACCTGTCGCGGGTCACGGGCAAGAAGATCGTCTACAAACATCCGGGTACGTGGGGTGTCTATCAAGGCGCCATGCAGCACGGCGAATACGATCTGGTTTTCGACGGACCGCATTTCAACGGCTGGCGCGTCACCAAGATTCAGCACAACATGCTGGTGAAAGTGCCCGGCGAGCATATCTTCGTGGCCCTGGTCAAGAAAGAAAACACCCGTATACAGGACATCAAGCAACTGGCCGGGTATACAGTCTGCGCCCACGCCCCACCGAACCTTGGCACCCTCACCCTGTTGGACCAGTTCACCAATCCGGCACGCCAGCCCATCATCGTCAGCACCGATGGGTGGAAGAATATCTATGACGGCCTGGTGGCCGGCAAATGCGCCGCGGCTGTAGTACCGCTGGCGAAGCTCGAGCAATTCGAGAAAAATGGTGCCAAGACCCGGATCGTCTACCGTGCCAAGGTATTGCCGGACAATGCCTTTTCCGCCGGGCCGCGCCTGAGCACCGAGGACCAGGCCAAGATTGTCCAGGCCCTGCTCTCGCCCGAGGGCATGGATGCCACCGCGGCACTGCGCCAGAAATACGCGGCTGGCCAGGCCTTCGTCCAGGCAACCAACCAGGAATATGCGAGCCTGGCTGTATTTTTGCGCAACGAATGGGGCTACTACTGATACACGCACCCCGCATTTCGCCGTGCTGACTGACGTCCAGTAGCGGGGCTGGGACGCCCCAACCCTGGATGCCACAAAGTTGTTCCAATAGGACAGTACCAGTACAACAAGGAGACACCCATGTTGAAGAAGTTCCTCCACACCGCCACTCTCACAGTCCTGGCAACAAGCGCTGCATTATGGACTGCTGCAACGCAGGCCGCCCCAGGCGGCGGCATACAAAAAACCAGCTATGCGCCCAGCACGCAATCTACCAGCCCCGGCGTTGCACTGACGGACACTACCCAACTTGGCTCACGGGCTAATAGCGGCGCGTTGATCTTTAGCGCACCCCCGCGGGAATCCACCGCGGAGGGCAATGCAACCTATGGCCCGATCGCGGAATATCTGTCAAAGGCCCTGGGCAAACCGGTGGTGTATAAACATTCCGACAACTGGCTCTCTTACCAGACCGAGATGCAAAAGGGCGGCTACGATATCGTGTTCGACGGGCCGCATTTCACCGGTTGGCGCATCAGCCGGATGCAAAACAATCCGCTGGTAAAATTTCCTGGCGAACATCTTTTTGTCGTGGTCGTGAAAAAAGATGACGCCAGGGTGGCGGACATCAAACAACTGGTTGGACGCCCGGTCTGCGGCATGGCCTCGCCCAACCTGGGGACGCTTACACTGCTGAACCAGTTCGACAATCCGGCACGTCAGCCCGTGGTGATGGACACCAGTGGCTGGGATAACATCTACAAAGGTTTGGTATCCGGACGTTGCGTAGGCGCCGTGCTGCCCCTCAGCAACCTGCAGAAGTACGACATGGCGGGTGCCTACACGCGCATCATCTACCACGGAACGGCCCTGCCCAACCAGGCGTTCTCCGCCGGGCCACGGGTTTCACTCCAGGACCAGATTAAGATCAAGCAGGCGCTGTTGTCCAAACAGGCCGATAGCGCCACCGCCCAGTTACGCCAGGTCTATGCCATTGACCGCGCGCTGGTACCGGCGACCAAGGAGGAGTACGTAGCCCTCGGCGGAATGCTCAAAGACGTTTGGGGTTACCAGTAACACCCGATACGCAAGAACCGGCGGGCAGTCACAACAGCGCCAGCGGGCTTTCGTCTCGCTGGTGCTTTTTTTATTGATTACTCCCAGCGCCGGGAACTGCGCGCAAGCTCCGGCAAATCGCCATCCAATCCCACGGCATGCCGCATGATCGCCTGCTTGACCGGGCCAAGACGATCGGCCAAACGCATTCCAGTATTGCGCAACGCAACCAACGGCCAGCGCGTTGAACCGAAGCCGCGTTTAAAGGCATCGGTCACGGCCAGCATGGCGAGATTATCGCCCTTGCGCCAGCGTTCGTAACGACGCAGGACCGCGCGTGCACCAATATCCTTTTTAACCGCTGCCGCTTGCCGCAGCACCTGCGCGAGACTCGCGGCATCCAACAGCCCGAGATTCAGTCCCTGCCCCGCCAGCGGATGCACGCGGTGCGCGGCATCACCCACCAGGGCAATACGTTCGCCGATGTAGTGATCGGAGTGCGCCAATGACAGTGGATAACCCACCCGCCGGCTGACGGATTCCATCGCGCCCAGTCGGTCGCCGAAGGCGGTGGATAACGCCTGCATAAAGGCCTGGTCTTCCAGCCGCAACAATTCCTCTGCTCGTCCCTGGTCACACGACCAGACGATGGAACTCAGTCCGTCAGTCAATGGCAGGAAGGCCAGCGGTCCGCTGGGAAGAAACACCTGGTAAGCGCAGGCCAGGTGTGGGCGGGCGGTCTTCACGCTGGCGACGATCGCCGTCTGCTGATAATCCCACCCGCGGGTATGGATGCCGGCCCACTCGCGTATCGGCGAATGGGCGCCATCGGCACCCACCACCAGCCCGGCGACCAGACGCTCACCGCTCGTTAATTCGACGGACACCTGGGCAGAGTCGAGATGCAGGGCAGATACGGATGACGGACAGAATAAATCCACGTTGCCGAACTGCCCCAGGCGCTCCCGGGTCGCAGCGACGATCACCCGATTCTCGATGATATATCCGAGCTCCGCCTCACCCAGCTCCGCGGCGTCGAAATGAATCTCGCCGGAACCCTGCGCGTCCCACACCTGCATTTCGCGCAACGGACTGACGCGGCGCGCGCGCATCGCCTCCCAGGCGGCGATGTTTTCAAACACTGCACGCGACGCCAGGGTGATGGCACTCACGCGCACATCGTAGTCGTCCAGCGCCTCCACCGGCGCGGCCTGGCTCTCGATCAGCGCCACGCGCAAGGGGCAATCGCCCAGGGCACAGGCAAGGGTGTTGCCGACCATGCCGCCGCCGACGATGACGATATCGTAGTGCGTGGACATATCAGGATTGCAACGGTAGGCCGCGGGCCAGTCGCGGCAGGCGGCCGGCGAGACCCATGGTGCGGCGCATCAAGCCGCGCTTGGCGGGTGGCAACAGGTCCAATAGCAGCAGGCCTAGATTGCGTGCCATTACCACCGGGGGCAAGGCATTGGAAAACACACGCACCAATCCATCGGTAAAGGCGCTGACCGCCGTGTTATCACGCCGGCGCCATGCGGCATAGCGCTGTAGTATGGCTGGATCGCCGATATCGCTGCCCGCGCCTTGAGCGTCCACCAGTACCTGTGCCAATGCCGCCACGTCGCGCAGCCCCAGATTAAAACCCTGGCCGGCCACGGGATGCAGGGTATGGGCCGCATTACCGATCAACACCAGACGCGGGCGCACAGGCTCGGCCACGCGCGTGCGCGTCAGCGGATAGGAATGGCGCCTGCCGGCCCTCACAAAGGCCCCGAGCCGGTCGCCGAAGCACGCGTGCAGCTGTTGCAGGAATTCGGCATCGCTCAACGCCAACATACGTTCGGCCGCAGCCGGTGGCAGGCTCCACACCACGGAGCAGCGCTGGTCGCTCATAGGCAGCAGGGCGAGGGGACCATGTTCGGTAAAACGCTCGTAGGCGATGCCGCCATGCGGGTGTTCGAGGGTGATGTTGGTGATCACCGCGCACTGCGCGTAGTCCTCGCGCGTGGTCGCGATACCAAGGCGGGTACGTACCGCCGAGCGGCCGCCGTCCGCCGCCACCAGGAGACGCGCGCTGAGCTTGCTGGTCACACCCGATTGCGTCACCGACACGTGGGCGGCGTGCGCGGTAAATTCCACATCGTGCATTTCCGCGGGACTGATGAAATTGATATTTTCTGATGTCGTCAACAACTGCATGAGGGCCGCACCGAGCACACGGTTCTCCACCACATAACCCATGGCCTCGACACCCATG
>JAYUBZ010000226.1:0-8793 GCA_043740595.1 Gammaproteobacteria bacterium | reverse complement strand
GGGGTGCATAGCTGGCAGACCCGGGAACTACCCACCGGTCAGGCGATGGCATTGGAAGGCACGCTGCTCAATGGCCAGAGCGCCTCGCTCAATGCGCTGCGGGGCCGGCCGGTGCTGGTACACTTCTGGGCCACCTGGTGCCCGGTGTGCAAGTTGGAGCAGGACAACATCAACGCCATCGCGCAGGATCATCAGGTTTTTTCCATCGCCATGCAGTCCGGTGTGGACCAGGCCGTACGGGAACATATGACGCAAAATCATCTGACCTTTCCCGTGATCAACGATGCCGACGGCAGGCTCGCCCAGCGTTGGGGGATACGCGGCGTACCCACCAGCTTCATCCTCGATGCGACGGGACACATCCGTTTTGTTGAGGTGGGTTATACCACTGAAGCGGGCCTGCGCCTGCGCCTGGCGTTGGCGGTTGGCGCAGGCCAGACCCACACCAGCGCCGAGTAACTCCATGGCCACTGGCACTACTATCTATCGCGCTAGCGTGCAACTCGCCGACTCCGATCGGGGCGTGTACACAGAGCTGCGCGCCACGCTCGCGCGGCATCCATCGGAAACCGCGGAACGTTTGGTGACGCGCCTGCTGGCGTACGCCTTGTTTTATGAACCCGGCCTGGTGTTCACCAAGGGCATCAGCGATGGAGATCAACCGGACCTGTGGGTCCTGGACGCGGACAGCCGGGTTGGCCTGTGGTTAGAAGTCGGACTGCCGGATGTGGCGCGCCTCACCAAGGCCTGCCGGCATGCCACGCGTGTGTTGCTACTGCTCAGTGGCCAGCGCCGCCGGGTATGGGAGGGCCAGCATCTCGCAGGCCTCGCGCGGGTAGCCAACCTGGCGATCTGGACGGTTGAGCAGTCGCTGATTCAGCAACTCGCGGAATATCTTGAACGCTCCGTGAACTGGAGCGTGACGGTGTCCGGCGGTGTGGTGTATCTCAGCGTTGGGAATCACTCCCTGGAGTCCCCATGGCACTGTCTGCAGGAGCCACCCGCCACCTGAAGGCCAGCCGTCCGCGGCGGATTTAGCCGCGGGGAGGGTCACTAAACGTCAGCGACCCGCGATTTCTATGCTTTAATTAGACCATGCACGGGGAAAACGAACACCCACACCTTTGGTACACACGCCGTGGCGGCGTTGTCCGTGGACCTTTCCCCGCGGCCATGATCTCCAGCTTCATCCTCCTCGGCCGCATCACTGACGCAGACGAATTAAGCACGGACAAGACCCATTGGCAGACCCTGGCGGACCTCCCGGCATTGATCCCGGAGGTGATGCGTCATGGGGTGACCGAAGAAGACCAGCAGCGTTTGCTCATCGCGCGACTGCACGCCGATGAGCGCTTGGCAGAGGGCCGCCGGCAGGAATCTCCGGAGACTGCACCTAAGCACGATACTCTTAACGCTCAAGATAAGCGTCAGGTCGACCGCCGCGCTGCGGAGCCCAACCGTTTTCGCATTCACCGCAACCGGCGTGCGCAGCTCGCGCGCCCCATCGAAGACCCAATGCGCCACCCACTACTGGGTTCGCTGCTCCTGGGCGGTATTATTGCGCTGCTATTCGGCCTATTTTTTTACCTGCGACAGCCTGATCCCGCTGTCACCAGTGCGCCAGACTGCGCGGCACCTGCGACGCCGGGTATCAACTGGAGTTACTGCCACATGGAGGGCGCTCAGTTGGCGCGTGTGCAGCTCACGCGCTCAGTTGGCGCGTGTGCAGCTCACCGGCGCTAATCTGAGCAATGCGTCTCTGGTCGGCGCCGATCTGCAGGGCGCCCATCTGGCCACCAGCGATCTGAGTTATGCCAACGTCAGCGCCGCGAATTTGCACGCCGCCGACCTGCGCGCGGCCAACCTGAAAGGCGCGGAGCTACGCAATACCGACCTGTCCGGCAGTATTCTGAATGACGCCAATTTGAGCTATGCCAATCTCCTGGGCGCCAATTTAAGCAACGCAATACTCACGAATACCGACTTCAGCAAGGCCACCTGGACAGATGGGCATCAGTGCGCCGCGGCATCCCTGGGGCAATGCAGGTGACGTCGCATCAGTGATGTTTTACCGCGGTTGTTCCGCCTACAGTCTGCGATTGCTCCAGGTGGCCGCGGCGTCATTCCGCCTGCTTTTCCCTGCCGCTTCCGTTACACTAGTCCGCTTTCTGTATATAAAGATCGGTCTGGACAAGGTCGTGTATGATGCTCAGGTTCTCCGCCAAACCCGGTTTTTGGGAACGGCATATTCAACGTAAAGCCGAAAATCCGCGATTGTTTTCCCCTTCATCGCTGCCGCTGCAGGCCGATGTGGAGGCGGCGTGGAAGCGCGATCAGCAGGAGCTGTCAGGTTTTCGCACGGACTTCAAATTATTGCTGGAAGACATGGTGGCCCTGCAGGGCGCGGTGGACACAGACGTGATTCTACAGTTCAAGGAACGTATCGACCGGATGTACATCCACAGCAAGGGCGACGCCAACCTGGCGTCTGAGGCGCAGGCCCTGCTCAAGCTGCACACCGTGGTGATGACGGCGGTGATCCGGGCCTCCGCCGGCGATCCGCTGGCCCGGGAAGAGATCGAGCAGGAGCAGGCGGCCCACGCCATGCACCTGAACTTGCTGGAGCATCCCCTGACGGCACACCTGCTGCGCGCCGATTCACCCATCGCGGGTGACGAGCTGGTGCCGACCTTGTTGAGCGAGTCGCCGGCTGCCTTGCGGGTTGTGCTGGGACTGTTTGATGCCGGGCAACTCGCGGCACTCTGCGAGCAGGCACGCCGACTGCTCGACACCCTGGGCCCGTCCGGTGCGGATGTCTCCCGGGCGGAGGAGCGCTTGGCGCTGATGCAGGGTATCGTCCATGTCGTGGGCGCGACCCAGACTCTACAGTGATGACACGCTGCCCGAGCATCGTTATGCCTCAACGTAAATGTTATATTTCATTCACTGCTGGGCTTGAAAAAATGGCGACGGTCTTCGATTTCATGCATAACATCAATTTTGAATGCAGGGTGGGTGTGCCCCGCCATCGGGGGCGTCGGTGGCCGTGGCGCGGTGGACGCTGCCCGGCCTACTCATGCCCCGCCGCCGTCATCCAGTCAAAGATCGATAGTCCGGTTATGTCGTTGCAGTCTGCAAGGAAACCACATGGGTCTGTTTGACAAATGGTTCGGTACGACCAAACGCGCACCGTCGGCCTTCGAGCGCCTGGCCGGGCAGTTTGATCGCTTCGCCGCGCTCAGCATGCACGCTATCCCGGCGGATAGTTTCGCGCGTCACCCGCGCAAGCAGCGAAATGCCATTGCATTTCACTTCGGCGCGGCCGACCATCTGGCGGCGCAGGAGGGGTTGGGCGAAACCGAGACATTGGCATTGTATGTCAGGTTTCTGCAGCGATATCCGGTTGTGACTACACCGGAATCGGGCAGTGTCACACGTCTCCTCGCGGAGTTCATGCAAGACGCTGAGCGCAAGCAGTACGTGCAGGAAGGAAGAGAGGCCATGCAGTTATGGCAGTTACAAGGAAGTGAGAAGGCATCCACACGGTTGTCCGAAATGCTTCGTCTGATGCAGGGTTGAGACGGTCGCCACACAGGAGTTACGCATGACAAAAGAAAAGGAACGCGGTACCTACTGTCTGGAAGTGGGCAAACCCTATTTGACGGGCCACAAGAGATTTCCCGAAGGCATCGAGTTTGGTTGGCGCGGCTCACACGACCGGCCGGAGTTGCGTTTCTTCTGGCCGGAACTGACCGATGAGGAGATCGGTGCATTCAATACCGGTCACATCGAGCTGGCCATTTATTTTGAAAGCCCGGTATTGCTCCTGCTGTATCGCATCGACGGTGCGACCGACTGGTCGGACCTCGCCTATACACCCCACAGTTCTCCGCAGGATCTTCTGGACTTTCCCGAGGACGAAGAATGCCAGGGCCTGGGTCTGCGGCTGGTGCTCACGGATGCCGACACCGGTATCGTGCGGGTCCTGAGGGATCTTGGACTGTCCGCCGAATTCTCCCGTGCCTTGCTCACGTACATGCAGCAGCAGGCGGAGGCGTCCTATGATCCTATTCAATTCAACCAAGTGTTGGATGAGATCTACTCGCGCTATCCGGAACCGGATGAAATCGTGGAGAAGGCCCTGATCCGCGAACAGGTGGCGATTGCGCATTAACCGATAGCGCCTCGCGATGGTGACTGCCGGCGCCACCGGGCAAGACGGCCGTTTTGTAGGGTGGGCATTGCCCACCACAGGTGACGTGGCTTGGTCTGGGTCGGTGGGCGATGCCCACCCTACAACTGTTTTTCCTGGCGTCCTTGGCGGTTAAACCTATTTTCAGGGATGTTTAGAATTTTCCCAGGCAGGGCATATCCGACGCGCGGGCGCGCTTCGAATTACGCGGAAATCAGAGAACGCAGAGCAGCCTGGTCAGATCCCTGCGGGTTTCCTCAGCGTAATCGGCGAAGCGTAGGGTCACGCCGTGCGGCTCGATTTTTTCCACCACCGCCGGGATATGAAGTTCCGATGGCTGCCGATCACACTTGAAGCGCAGCACAAAATCCGTCGGTTCACCCACGCGCAGTCCCAGCGTGTCCATTTTTACCAGGGCGCTTTCCGTGCCCAGCTCCAGCACGTGCCAGGGGATGGAGTAGGTGATCCAGTAGTCCACGAGGGCATCGAAGGGAATTTTCTTGCGCGGGTTCTTCGCCATGTCGTGGCCCAGACGCGCAGCGCCGGCGCGTAGATCTTGCCTGTGGCGCTCGGGCCCAGTGTCCCGAGGCGCCAAGCGAGACCAGAATCGATCCTGTACCGCCGGAGTGAATACCAAATACGATGATTGTTTCATGTTGACTCCCTGGTAGATGTCTATGCCGGGCAAGCGTGGCGTTATTCGCTGTTGGCACGGGTGCCGGCGGTGGTGATACCCGGGGTGCGTAGCGTTACCCTCGCTTGGCTTCACCCTGACTTGTATACATGTTTTTCTCCCTGGCTTTAAGACACAAATGCACCATTAAGCGCGTTGTTTGGTCGCTTCGTCATGCGACCTGTCACCACTGTGAGAAGAACGCCGTTGGTCCGCTGCATTCCTCCCTTCGCGTGCAGTGATTCCATAATAATAAAATAATGATAATAAGGTTGCACAATAGTTGCGCGTGCCGCACCAGCATGGGTTTGTGGGCAAGGATAGTCGCAGAGGCGTATCGAAGGACGCCACATCGTTGTGACGGCACTGCAGTCACCCGGAGTGCGGCGAGTGGTCGTGTCAGGGACTAAAGGATAACCGGCTGATCCGGGAGTTCGTTGATTTTCTCCCCCTGCCCCGGGTAGTGATGGGCGAGATGTGCGCTGACGGCACTGATGCCATGCAGGACGGCCTCCTGGAAGCGCTTCTGGCGCAAGTCGAGTTCCATTTCGCGGCAGATGGTCTCCCACGCCTCGCGACCGACGTGCCGGTTGATGCCGCGGTCAGTGATGATTTCCACGTCGCGGTCCGCCAGCAACACATAGATCAGTATGCCGTTGTTGTGTTCCGTGTCCCACACGCCGAGTTGCGCGAACACGGCGATGGCGCGCTCCCGGGCGGTTTGCTTGCGCAGCAGGGCCGGCATGTCCAGGGATGCCTCTACCGCGAAACGGATCTCACCCCGGTGTTGGGATTCACATTGATGTATGGCGGTGGTAATGGCGTGCATGACGCGCGCTGAAAACACATGCCGCACCCGCCAGCTTGGGGTGAGGGTATGGCGCAACATTCTTTTGAGCATCGTTACCATCGTCCTGATGCGCCTCCTCCGCCGAAGCCACCGCCGCCGCCACTGAAACCACCACCGCCAAAACCACCACCGCCCATGCCACCACCCAGGCCGCCCATACCGAAGCCGCGCCCGCCGCCCGCCAGCACAAATAGAAAAATAATAATGCCAACCAGCAGGGCGCCGAGCAGTGTACCCAGGATCGCCCAGAAGATCATGCCGGCGATACCGGCGACCATCCCTGCACCGATCAACCGCCCAAAGATCGCACGCAGCATACCGCCCACGGCGATGATGCCGATAAAGATGACCGGCAGATAGTCCTGCACGCCGGACCAGCCCGGTTGTTTGGCGCTCACCGGCGGCAGGGGCTCGCCTTCGATGATGCGTATCATGCGCACGCTACCTGCCTGGAGTCCGCCGTAGAGATCGCCTTGCTTGAAGAACGGAATAATAATTTCGTTGATGATGCGACTGGTCACCGCATCCGGCAACACACCCTCCAGGCCGCGACCGACCTCGATGCGCACGGCGTGGTCGTCCTTGGCTACCAGTAGCAGGGCGCCGTCATCGATGCCTTTGCGACCGAGCTTCCAGGCGTCCGCGACGCGGATGGAATACTGTTCGATAGCCTCCGGCTGGGTGGTGGGGACGATGAGCACCGCGATCTGGCTGCCTTTGCGCGTATCCAGGTTTTTCAGCAGCTGTACCAGATTGTCCTGCTGGTTGGGTGTCAGGGTGCGCGTCAGATCGGTGACGTAAGTCTTGAGCGCGGGGATGGCCACCTCGGCCTGTGCCGTAAGGGGCAGCAGTATCCAGACGCACAGCCACAGGACGGCGAGCAGGGGTGGTCGGATGGGTAAATTCATTCAGCACCTATGCCGGTGACGTCCAGGGACAGGTTGCGAAGTTCGCGAGTCATTTTCTCATGCACATGGACTGCGTTACTTCGAGCCGGGGGCAGCGCTGGTTGCAGGCTGGTCGAAATCCACCTTGGGCGGGATGGCAAGGGCCTTCTCGTTTTCCACGCTGAAGCTTGGTTTGACATGGTAGCCCATGGCCATGGCCGTGAGATTGCTGGGGAAGGAGCGCACCGTCACATTATAGGTCTGCACCGCGTTGATATAGCGGTTGCGCGCCACGGTGATGCGGTTCTCCGTGCCCTCCAGCTGCGCCTGCAAATCGCGAAAAAGACCATCCGCCTTGAGATTGGGATAGTTCTCCGACACCACCATCAGGCGCGATAGTGCCGAGCCCAGCTGACCCTGGGCGGCCTGGAAACGGGAAAACGCCTGTGGGTCGTTAAGCAGCTCGGGTGTCGCCTGGATACTGCCGACGCGCGCGCGGGCTTCGGTGATCTGGGTCAGCACATCCTTTTCATGCGTCGCGTATCCCTTGACGACGGACACCAGGTTAGGCACCAGATCCGCACGCCGCTGATACTGATTCAGCACCTCACCCCAGCTGGCCTTGATCTGTTCGTCGTTCACCTGCAGGCTGTTGTAGCCGCAGCCGGACAGGCCCAGCAGGAGCAATAGCGAGACGATCATCAGTCGGTGGGGCATGGTGAACTCCGGTGCAGGTTAAGAAGTAAGGCGCATAATGTATGTGCAGTGGTGCGCGCATGCAAGCCTTCGTAGACTGGCCGGCCGCGCGGGTGAGGCGCAATCCGGCGTCCCTCTCGGAATGCCTGAGCCCCAGACGGATGCCTGCTTCGCCGCTGCGCGGGAATAAAATGAGGCCCCCCAAGCAAATCCACGAACTTTTTCCGTCCTGCGGGATCAATGAGGGTAGCCGGTTATTCCCGATGCGGTAAAATATATTTCCCAATTTCCAGGAGAGAACAATGTCTGACAGCAGTCGTGCTCGCATGCTCAAGGTCGGTGGTGTGGCAGGGGTATTCCTGCTGGTGGGGCTGGTGGCCGGCCTGTTGTTCAGCCTGCGCATGGATTGGGTGGCACCGGCCAATAGCAGCACCACGATGTCCACGCCGGCCATGCCGCTGGCGCCGGCGGATACGGTGCGGTCGAACTTCGTGCCGGTGGTGAAGGCGGTCATGCCGGCGGTGGTGAATATCTCCACCACCCGTGTCATTCACGGTAAGGACATGCAGCAGATGTCACCCTTCTTCAACGATCCATTCTTCCGCCAGTTCTTCGGCGACCAATTCTCCCAGGGGCACGCCATGCCCAGGGACCAGCGGGAGAACAGCCTGGGCTCCGGCGTGATCGTCGATTCCAGCGGTTATATCGTGACCAACAATCACGTGGTGGACAAGGCGGATGAGATTAAAGTCCTGCTCGGCGACAAACGCGAATTCATCGGCAAGGTGGTGGGCACCGACCCGAAGACCGACGTCGCCGTGATCCGCATCAAGGCCAAGGACCTGCCCACGGTGCCGTGGGGCGATTCCGATAAGCTCGAGGCGGGCGAATACGTGCTGGCCATGGGTAACCCCTTCGGCCTCAATCAAACGGTCACCATGGGCATCGTCAGCGCCGTTGGCCGTGCCAACGTGGGTATCGCCGATTATGAGGATTTCATTCAGACCGACGCGGCCATCAACCCGGGCAACTCCGGCGGCGCCCTGGTGAATGCGAGCGGCGAACTGATCGGTATCAATACCGCCATCTTCAGCCGCAACGGCGGTTACATGGGGGTGGGTTTTGCCGTGCCGAGCAATATGGTGCGCAAAGTGATGCAGAGCCTCATCTCCACCGGCAAGGTGGTGCGCGGCTGGTTGGGGGTCTCGATACAGGAGTTGACGCCGGAACTGGCCAAGAATTTTGGCGTAACCGATGCCCAGGGCGCGCTGGTCGGCGAGGTGGTGAAAGACAGCCCGGCGGCCAAGGCCGGCTTCATCGCCGGGGATGTGATCGTTGCCATGGACGGGAAACCCGTCGATAGCCCCACCACCCTGCGCAACCGGGTGGCCGACATGAAGGTGGGTAAAGAAGTGGAAGTGCGCGTCATTCGCGACAAGAAACCCACGGATCTGAAGGTGAAGATCGCCGAACAGCCGGTGGATATGGAGCATGC
>JAYUBZ010000225.1:0-2258 GCA_043740595.1 Gammaproteobacteria bacterium | reverse complement strand
CTCGCGTTCAAGGCTGTCGCCCCGCCGATCTTGCGCCGATAAGCGGCGAGCAGGTCTTCCGCATCATAGTTCACATAACGCAGCACCGAGTCCACGGTGTCGCCACGGCGGATCTCCGCCAGGCGATAACCGCCATCCGCCGTGGGCTCCACCTGCACCGAGTCGGTGTCGCCGAACAGGTTGTGCATGTCGCCGAGGATTTCCTGATAGGCACCCACCATGAAGATGCCGAGCAGATAGGGTTCGCCTGCGCGCGGCGCGTGCAGCGGCAAGCTCGCCTCCACCCCTTCGCCGTCCACGTACAGATCCACGCGTCCGTCGGAATCGCAGGTGATGTCCTGCAGCACGGCACGGCGCGTCGGCTGTTCGTTCAAGCGCTCCAGGGGCAACACCGGAAAAATCTGATCGATGGCCCAGTGATCCGGGATCGACTGGAACAGGGAGAAGTTGCAAAAATACTTGTCCGCCAGTTTCTCGTTCAGTTCATCCAGCGCCTCGCGATGGGCGCGCGTGCCGGCCTGCAGGCGCTCGCGCACCTTGCGGCAGGTGGCGAAGTACAACTGCTCGGCGCGCGCCCGCTGTTCCAGCCCCAGCACGCCGTGGGTGAACATGGTCTGGGCCTCGGACAAACCGTGGGCGGCATCGTGATAGACCTCCAGGGGCGGACGCGCCGCCAACTCGCTGTAGCTACGCCACAGGTCCTGGATGATCTGGTGCTCGTCCTTGGTCGCCGGCTTGGGCTCGTCGATACCCGGGGCCTGCTCCACGTCGGTGACGTTGGTGATGAGCACGGCGTGGTGCGCCGTCATGGCGCGTCCGGATTCGGTGACAATGTCCGGGTGCGCCAGACCCTGCTGGTCGCAGATGTCCTTGATGGCGTGCACGATGTTGTGCGCGTATTCCTCGACGCTGTAATTCATGGAACAGAAGGAACGCGAACGCGTGCCTTCGTAGTCCACACCGAGACCGCCGCCCACGTTGAGGACGCGGATCGTAGCGCCCTGGCGCTGCAGCTCGGCGTAATAACGCACCGCCTCCCCCATGCCGGTCTGGATATGCTGGATGTTGGCGATCTGCGAGCCCATGTGGAAGTGCATCATCTGCAGGGCGTCGAGCATGCCGGCCTCGCGCAGACGCGCGACCACCCGCAGCACCTCCGCCGCGGACAAGCCGAATTTGGATTTGTCGCCACCGGTGTTTTGCCACTTGCCGGCGCCGAGGGAGGCGAGGCGCACGCGCATGCCGAGCAGCGGCGTCGTGCCGAGGGCGCGCGCCTCCTCGATGACCATCTCCACCTCCGACAGCTTCTCCACCACGATATGCACCCGGTGTCCGAGCTGTTTGCCGATGAGGGCGAGACGGATGTATTCGCGGTCTTTGTAGCCGTTGCACACCACCACCGCATTCGGCCGTGACAGGGCCAGCACCGCCAGCAATTCCGGTTTGCTGCCCGCCTCCAGGCCCACCCGGTCGGCGCCGTGGGACAGTAAGGCCTCCACCACACTGCGCTGCTGGTTCACCTTGATGGGATAGACCGCGGTATAACGACCCTGATAACCGTCCGTGTCGCTGGCCTTGGCGAAGGCGGCGCACAATTCATCGATGCGGTGATGCAAAATGCCGGAGAAGCGCACCAGCACCGGCAGGGTGAGGTCATGACTGACAAACTCGCGTGCCAACGTATGCAGATCAATCCCTGGGTGCGGGGCCTGGGGGTCGGGACGCGCGATGACGTGGCCTTGATCGTTGATGTCGAAATAGCCGTTACCCCAGTAAGCGATGTTGTAAGTGGCGCGCGCGCTGTCGATGGTCCAGTCGGTCATAAAAATCCAGATACAAGAGGAAGGAAAAACGTTAAAATTATGCAGCAAACTGCTGCAGAATGATATGACACAGCGCGCCTGACATCATTAGCGCCCGAGACTCCCGAGGACACACCGCATGGCATTGGATAAAACCTGGTACACCGAAGAATGGGCCGGACAGGGCTCGGCCATCTCCCTCAAGATCGAGGACAAGGTGCATGACGAACAGTCGGAATACCAGCGTATAGAGATCTACAAAACAAAATCCTTCGGCACCCTCATGGCCCTGGATGGCCTCGTCATGGTCACCGACCGGGACAACTTCATCTACCACGAGATGATGTCCCACCCGGCGCTGTTCACCCACCCTGCGCCTAAGCGCGTGCTGATCATCGGCGGCGGCGACTGCGGCACCCTGCGCGAGGTCCTTAAGCATTCCAGCGTCGAGCTGGC
>JAYUBZ010000224.1:0-6252 GCA_043740595.1 Gammaproteobacteria bacterium | reverse complement strand
GATGCCCGCCCTACCGAACCGGAGGCCGCGGCAGACGCAAATCTCAGCGAAGGAAGTTAAACAACGACAACCCCTGAACTTTGACAAACGCCTGCTGCGCCGCCTGCAGGCCCAACAGTTGCCGATTCAGGCGGCTGGCGGCCTCGGCGTAATCCAGATCCTGGATATCGGACAAGGTCGACTGCAGTTGCAAGGAGAAACTATCGTTGGTGTTTTTCTGGCTATCGATGGTATTGAGGCGCGCGCCGACCTGCGCGCGCACCTGCAGTATATTGCCCATGGACTGATCGATATCGGTCAGGGCACGGTTCATGCCGTTGTTGAGACGCGCCGTTGAGGCCGGGTCACTGGCGCCAGCCTCCAGGGAGTTAACCAGATTCTGCAGGGTCGTGAATATATCCTGATGGGTACTTGGCGTGAGGCTGAAGCTATCGCCGTTGGCGGGTGTGCCCTTGACGTTGGTGGTGACGCCATTAAAAGCGATCGCCGCAGCGTCGACATACGGCGTACCGGCGGCCACGACCACGCCGCTCACCGCACCCGTCACCGAATAGGTGATGGGCGACGTGGGTGTTGCCTGAGCGAAGGCAATGGTGTAGGTATCCGCGACAAAGGCATTGCTGGCGGAACCCGGATCGATAATACCGTTGCCGGTATTGGCCGGGTTGTCGGCGGTGTTAAAGGTACCATTTCCATTGCGCACCTGCTGGAACACCTCGGACCCCGGATCCCGCTCCGCCACCTGGATGCCGGGACCCACTTCAAGATAACGCCGGTTCTGGTCGCCGCTGTAACTGAAGCTGTTGCCGCTGCGCGCGAAGGGCTGGGTCTGGCCCTTAAAGCCGGAGAAGACATACTCGCCATTGGCATCTTTTGTATTCGACAGGGCCAGCAGCTCGTCCAGGCGCTGGCGCACTTCCACGGCGACACTGCTGCGGTCCGAATTGCTCAACGTGCCGTTCGCCCCCTGCACCGTCAGCTCGCGCACGCGTTGCAGCAGGTCGGTGACGCTGGCCAGCGTACTGTCCTCCAGGCTGGAGCGATAGCGCGTGGTGTCGGCATTCAGCTGATACTGTTTATTGCTCGCCAACGCCTGGCTGAGGTCGAGGGTGCGCGCGGACTGCGTCGGATCGTCCGATGGTTTGAGGATACGCTGGCCGGTGGACAGCTGCAGCTGGGTATGATTCACACTGGCCTGCTGATCGAGCATGGCGTTCAGGCTATTTTCATAGATCTGGTTGGTAGAGATGCGCATAGACTAGCCCCTCACCGCGGTAATCAATGTCTGAAACAGCGTATTCGATACTGAAATCACCTGCGCCGCCGCCTGGTAGGCCTGCTGGAAACGCAGCATGTTCGCCGCCTCCTCGTCGAGGTTCACCGCTGACACGGAATCCCGCGACGCGGTCACATTATTAAGCAGAGCCTTCTGGGCACTGGCACTGACGTCCACCCGGCTCGCGGTGCTGCCGACATCGGCGATCAACTGGCCATAGGCACCTGCGTAGGTGGCCGAGCTGTTGGCCAGTTTGGTCTGGTTACGCAGATCAGCGAGCAGCAGGCCGTTGCGGTTATCGCTGACGCCGTTGGTATTGTTGCTGATGGTAAAGCTGTCGCCGTTCGAAGGAACACCGGAGAGGGAGAAGGTCACGCCACCGAAGCCGGCGAAGGTAAACGACTTGCCGGCGCTGTCGGTCGCCGGATTGTAGGCGATGGTACCACCCGGCCCACCAACAACGTTGAACAGATTGGTGGCACTGTTGAAGGTGAGGGTGATGGGGGCGGCCAACGGCAGCGCCGTGGTATTCGTGACATTGCCGGCGCTGATCTTGCCCGTACCCAGGTTGGTGGGCAGGCCGTTGGCATTGGTGGCCTCTCTGGTGACAAGCGGGCCGGCCAGGGCAATGCGCGTCGGATCGCTGGTGACCACGCCGACATCCTTGGCGGCGGTGCGTGTCGGCTGTATCAGGAAACTGTCCCCGGCCACGGCGCCGGCGGTGAGCGTCAACGTCAAGCCTTCGGACGCGATGGTCTGGGGAAAGGCGCCGAAGGGCACGCTGGAGATAACCGCGTTGTCCGACAGGCGCGTCAGTGTGTAGTTGGCGCCATTGTAGTCGAGACGATAGTCGCTGGTGGTCAACGCGTTGACGTTGGAGACGCTGGCGGTGAGCGTCGCGGCCGAGGTGGAATACACCTTCGGACTGATGCTACCCAGGGCATTGAAAAAATCCTGCCCCAGGACACCCTTCAGGTCCTGCCCCAATTTATGCTGGTCGTTGAAAGTGGTCGCGAGACCAATGGCCACCCGCCCCAGGGCATTCTGCGCCGGATCGAGCATTTCCTTGCGGAAGTCGAGGGCGCCACCCAGCGTGCCACCGGTAATATAGTCCGAGGTGATGGACGTGATGGCGCCCGTGCTCAGGGCCACCTCGTAACGCGTCACATCGTAAGGGTTACCGACGACACTCAGCGTGCTGGCGTTACCGCCGACTACCAGGGTCTGGCCGGTGCCAATGAATATATTCTGTGCGCCGTCATTCTGATCGACGCTGGTCACACTCACCTGTTCCGACAGCTTCGCCACCAGGGCGTCGCGTTGATCCAACAGGTCGTTGGGCGGTTGTCCGCCCGCCAGCCCCTTGGCCAGCACGATCTGCTGGTTGAGCTTGGCGATGCCGCTGGCCAGATTATTGATGGCCGCGACGCTGGTGGTGATCTGTGTATTGATGCCCTGGCGCAGATCCGACAACCGTTGATCCAGATAATGAAAACGATTGGTCAGGGTATTGGCCTGGCTCAACAATACCTGGCGCGCAGGAATGGATGCCGGATCGGCGCTGGCTGTATGCACCGCATCGAAGAAACCCTGCAGGCCGGGGTTCAACCCGGAGGTTGGGTCGGCCAGCAAATTGTCCACTTGGCCGGCGAGACTACTGTATGTCTGCAACTGGCTGTTGGCCGACGTGGCGGAGCGCACCTGGCCGGTGAGAAAATTGTCGTAAATACGCTGTACCGTGCTGCTCTGCACCCCTGTACCGATAAAACCATTGCCCGACGCCTGCGGCTGATTGCTGACCAGATCGACGCGTTGCCGGGAGTAGCCTGGGGTGTTGACGTTGGAAATATTATGGCCGGTGGTGGCCAGGCTGCGCTGAAACGCCAGCAGCCCCGATACGCCGATTCCGAGTATGTCGCCCGTGGCCATGGCTCAATGCCTCCCGCGCACGCCGACCGGCGCGGATAAGAATGCATGCGATAGAATGATGGACATGGAAGCTCCTTAGCCTGTTAGCGGCCGTGAATCCGGATTCTTTAGCGACTCCAACCCCTGCTGCAGGGCGGGGCTGGTCATAATGGACTGCAATTTGTTCGCATATTGCGGATCGGTGGCGTAACCCGCCTGTTGCAATCCCTGGACATAGGCCACCGCATCGGACGCGTTGCTGAGCGCCTCCTGGTAGCGCGGATTGTTGCGCACAAACTTCACATAGTCGTCGAAACTGGCGGCATAGGAGTCGTAGGCGCGAAACGCCTGGGGCTTGCGCACGGCGATGCCGTTCTCAAACTCCACGGTCGACGCGCTGATGCGTGCGCCCTGCCAGCTGGCGTCGGCCTTGATGCCGAACAGGTTGTAGCCCGAGCTGCCATCCGCATGGCGCGCAACGGCCTTGCCCCAGCCAGTCTCGTTGGCCGCCTGGGCCAGCAATACCTGCGGCGTCACACCCAGCTGCTGAGCGGCACGCTGTGCATGCGGCAGGAGGTTGCGCACAAATTCGCCCGGGTCCGCCTTGCCCGTCGCACCCACTTTGCCCGCTGCGCTGTCCGCGACCGCCGCCACCTGCGCCAGCTTGTCACCGCCGAGCTGCTTGAACAGCATCTCCGACAGGCCCATACCCTTGCCCTTGGACAAAAGTATCGCCAGTTGCTGGTCTTGCATATCGCGGTAGAAATCCCCCTGCTCGCTGCCGAACAACTCGTCGCCGAAGCTCGCCTTGCGCATGCTCTTCAGCATCATCTGGGTGAACAGTGCCTCGAACTGGCCGGCGACCTCGCGCAGGCTGGCGGCGTTCACCTTGCCCTTGCTCACGGACGCGCGCAGCTTCGTCAGGCCCTGCAGGTCGGTGTAGACGTCGGCGCCGGTCACTGGGGTCTGCATATCAGATCACGATCAACTGCGCGCGCAATGCGCCGGCGGAGCGCAATGCCTCGAGGATGGCCACCAGATCGCCGGGTGCCGCGCCCACCTGGTTGACGGCGCGCACGATCTCGTCCAGGGATACGCCCGGATCGAACAGGAACATCTTTTTGCCTTCTTCGGTTACGGCGATATCCGATTGCGGCACGACCTCCGTGGTCCCACCGGACAAAGGCGCCGGCTGGCTTACGCGTGGGCGTTCGGTAATGGTGACCGTGAGACTGCCGTGGGACACCGCCGCCGGCATGACACGCACGTGGCTGCTGATCACTACCGTGCCGGTGCGCGAGTTGATGATGACACGCGCCGCGGCCTCGCCCGGATCGAGGGTGAGGTTTTCCAGCTCCGATACAAACGCGACACGTTGCGCCACATCCACTGGGGCGCGCACGCGGATCGAGGTGGCATCCACCGGCTCCGCCACGCCCAGTCCCAGGGAGGTGTTTATCGCTGCGGCGACGCGCAGCGAGGTGGTGAAGTCCGAGGTAAACAGATTGAGCGTCAACGAATCACCGGTGGCGAAGGGATTCGCCACCGCGCGCTCCACCGTCGCGCCATTGGGGATATTTCCGGCGCTCGGGATGTTGACGGTAATCTTGGAGCCGTCGCTGCCCGAGGCGCCGAAACCGCCGACGATGAGATTACCCTGGGCGATGGCGTAGACATTGCCATCGGCACCCTTCAACGGCGACATCAACAGACTGCCGCCACGCAGGCTTTTAGCATTGCCGATGGAAGACACGGTGATGTCGATGGTCTGGCCGGGCTTGGCAAAGGCCGGCAGCTCGGCATGCAGGGCCACCGCCGCCACGTTCTTCAGCTGCGGATTGACATTGGCCGGGACCGCCACGCCGAACTGCGCCAGCATGCTTTTAAGACTCTGGGTGGTGAACGGTGTCTGGCTGGTCTGGTCGCCGGTGCCGTCGAGTCCCACCACCAGGCCATAACCCACCAGCTGGTTGCTGCGCACACCGGCGACCGCCGCCAGGTCCTTGATGCGTTCCGCCTGAGCCGTCGCGCTGACCAGCAACAGGGTTGCTATGCACAGACTGGTTTTTAGTATTCGCTCGATCATGGTCATTGCTCTCTTCTCGTTGTCCTTCACCCCGCACTCTCCAGAATGGAGAGTGCGGGACAGAATTTACTTTCGGCCCTCACCCTACCCTCTCCCAGAGGGAGAGGGGGATGGGACGGAATCTTTTAAAAAGGCCACCACTTGCTGCTCAGGACACGTGCCAACCAGCCCATGTCATTGGAATCGGCGATCATGCCATTGCCGGTATAGATGATCTGCGCATCCGCCACCTGATTCGACAGCACAGTATTATCCGAGCGGATGTCCGCCGGGCGCACGATGCCGGCGATGCGGATATGTTCGTCGCCCTGATTCAGGGTCAGCAGTTTCTGACCGCGTATCACCAGGTTGCCGTTGGACAAGACCTCGGCCACCGTCACGCTGATGCTGCCTGACAGGCTATTGCCCTGACTGGTGCCGCCTTCACCCTTGAATTGCTTGCTTGAGCTCAAGCCCATGCCCAGGCCATTGTTGGTGTGACTCGCCAGCGGAAATTTCTGCGGGGCATTGAATTGCACGCCGGAGCCGAACAGTGTCGGGTTGGCGATGTCGACGGTGTTGCCTTTCTTGGTGGAGGTCTTGGCGTTCTTACTGGCGCTGGTACTCTCCACCAGCACCACCGTGAGGGTATCCCCCACACGCCGCGCCTTCAGGTCCTCGAACAGGGACATGGACTGTCCCGACTGGTAGATGCCGCCGGAGTTATTCTGCGTGGCCACCGGGTCCAGTGGTTTCGCACTGGCGAAGGACGGGTCCTTGTGCGGTGTACCGGCGCACGCCTGCAGCAGCATCAATACCATGCCAAGGGCAATTACTCTGAATTGGATATTAATTGTCATGCCGCACCCCGTGTCGAGGTTGTAACAACCTTGTCAGAAATAAATGTAGGGTGGGCGACCGCCAGGCGAGCCCATGGATGGGCGAGGTAGAGCGCCGTCGGGAACCGGCGCCGAGATGGCGGAAGTACTGGCGCCAGGCCCCT